>NZ_JBUZPJ010000006.1:0-267907 GCF_055406205.1 Pseudomonas sp. E315
ATGCGAAGGGAGAAGATATCTTAAACAAGATACAGCGAGCCCGTGAGGCAATGGCCTCACGGGCTGGCGGGTAAGTTATTTTCAAAACAGCACACTAGAGAGGCCATGCAAAACGCTTACCTCAACACGGCTTATAACTTCGAGAGCCTGCACATCATCCTGACCACTCTTGAAAAACTCCCTGACTGGCCTACCTCCCTCAAAATTGAAATACGGGATAACAACATTAATGGCGAAACGCTTGGCGTCATTGGTCCCGACAATGCGGCTAAACAGTACCTGCTCGTTCGTAAAGACAATCTTTATGCCGTTAACGATGCCAACCTCGGCCAGTTGCATGCGCCTACCGACCTATTTAGTGCCATCGAGCAAACCTTGACCACGGACACCTTAAGCGTTAACAAAGGCGAGGCTCTTGAGCGAACAGTACAGCGAGCGCTACTACAGCGTGCGCAGTGGAAAACCCTGCCGATAAGAAGTGCTTCGCCTGCGCCGCCCCCTGTCATTTCAGCCGGACGCCCTCTTGACCCTAATTTTGCTGAACCAAAGCCGCCGAAAGGCGCTGTATTGCATAGTGAACACATCTACCAGAGCCAGCCCCAACCAGACGGCATGTACCGCTATTACATCCTCCAAGATGGTAAATACTACCAAGTCAAATCTGACAGAGCAGGCTGGCAGTTAATTGATTCCCGTAGCCGATTCCGGGCGTATAAGCCTTACATCCAAAGAAACCCTGAGGGAGGCTGGGGAATTGATGAAAGCAAAGGTTCGCTTCTCGGTGGCATGCCTGACAGCGCTCTACAAAAAACACTACAACGAGACAATAGTCACGATTCCAGCGACGACTTTCAATCTGCAACGTCCTCAAGCGAGGACGAATACGCATCTGCTGATGACAGCCCCCCACAAGTGTTTTACACAGCGGAAGAATTGGCCGACATGCGACGTATAAGTCCTTACGAAGATAATGAGGAGCACATTCGTACATACAAACGTTCAAACAATGGAAGGTACCCTATTCGTGATCCTGAAGGCCGGCCTATGCATATAAAAAGTATACAAGCCAACAGCAACCATTCAGCTTCTGGCATTAGATATGAGAAAAAATTATTAATACCTTATATTCTGTGGGAAGGCTACGAAAGGGTTGCCAGACTCTATGACGAAAAAATTGAAGTCGTCACTTTCAAAGCTGAATATCAAAAACACTCACAAGAATCGAGGTTGATTGGTCAAAAAACAGTAATTACAAAAAGAGTCATTAAAAAAGGAGAAATCCTGGGTATTTATGGCGGCGAATTTTTCAACGCGACACTTGAAAAAGCGCAAAAAAACCCCTATTTGATAGACGCCGACCCAAGCATCTTTCCAAGCCGTAGTGAGGCTCCGCAACTCAAAGCAATTCCAGGCAATTGGGCGTTTTCTGGTGACAATGTGCTGTCCAGAATTAATACCATTTTTGAATATCGCGCCAATAAACCTTACCGGCAGGCTAACAATGGGTACAACACCGAAATGGCAATTTTCGACATTACTGCACTTAACAACTATGCTCAAGAGTTAGCTCTGGGGCACAGAGTACGGCTTAAACTGGCAGGTATTTTTGCCACCGAAGACATCAGCGAAGGTACGGAGTTACGCTGGAACTATGGCTACAGTGAAAAAATGATCAAAGGTCTATTTCGAGAATAGAATACCGGCAGCTCACCTTCGACTTTAACTTAGGGCCAATCAGTCATCGTCAAAGTTGTAACTACCCGGCGCCAAGTTTTCAAAACGCGTGTATTTACCGATAAACGCTAGGCGCGTGGTGCCAATTGGGCCATTACGCTGCTTACCGATGATGATTTCAGCAATGCCTTTATGTTCGGTTTCGGGGTGATAGACCTCATCCCGATACACGAACATGATCACGTCGGCATCCTGCTCGATAGCTCCAGATTCACGCAAGTCGGAGTTAATCGGGCGCTTGTTTGGGCGTTGTTCAAGGGAGCGGTTAAGCTGCGACAGCGCGACGACCGGGCAGTTGAACTCCTTGGCCAGCGCTTTCAGGGAGCGCGAGATTTCAGAAATCTCGTTGGTACGGTTATCACCACCCGACCCAGGGATCTGCATCAATTGCAGGTAGTCGATCATGATCAGGCCAATGTCGCCGTGTTCACGCACCAGTCGACGCGTACGCGCACGCATCTCTGATGGGCTGATACCCGCCGTGTCATCAATGAACAACTTGCGGTCGTTCAGCAAGTTGACCGCAGAAGTCAGGCGCGGCCAGTCATCGTCTTCAAGACGACCCGCACGAACCTTGGTCTGGTCGATACGACCAAGCGAGGACAACATACGCATGATCAGTGATTCACCTGGCATCTCAAGCGAGTAAACCAACACCGCTTTTTCACTGCGCAAAACGGCGTTCTCTACCAGGTTCATCGCAAAGGTGGTTTTACCCATCGAAGGACGACCCGCGACGATGATCAAGTCCGCAGGCTGCAAGCCGCTGGTCATGCCATCAAGGTCGGTGTAACCCGTGGACAAGCCGGTAATGGCGTTGTCCGTGTTAAACAGCGTGTCGATTCGGTCGATGGCTTTGGTCAACAGGTCGTTAACACTCACCGGGCCGCCGGTTTTAGGCCGGGCCTCAGCGATTGCGAAGATCTGACGCTCAGCCTCGTCGAGGATTTCTTCGGCGCTACGACCTTCCGGGTTGAACGCACTGTCAGCAATTTCAGTGCTGATGCCGATCAACTGGCGCAAGGTTGCGCGCTGGCGCACGATCTGCGCGTAGGCCTTGATGTTAGCGACAGAAGGCGTGTTTTTCGCCAATTCGCCCAGGTAGCCCAACCCCCCAACTTGCGAAGTCTGACCTTCCTTGTCCAATTGCTCGGCAAGGGTCACGACGTCGATAGGGGAGTTTTGATCAGCCAATTTGGCAATGGCGCGGAAAATCAGGCGGTGGTCATGCCGATAGAAGTCGCCGTCCGACACTTGATCCAACACACGTTCCCAGGCGTTGTTGTCCAGCATCAACCCACCGAGCACGGCCTGTTCGGCCTCGATGGAATGCGGAGGCACCTTCAGGGCAGCGGTTTGTAGATCGTATTGCTCAGGAGCGGAGATATCGTTCATGGCCACTTGGAATTTGAGAGTGAAAATCAGGGTCAGCAGAAAGACAAAGGGCACGACCTGTAAACAGGATCGTGCCCGATGTTAACCGCCCGACACACAAGGTGCCAGTCAGTTAAGACTGCTTAAGCAGCTACCACAACAACGCGTACGGTTGCTTCAACTTCGGCGTGCAGGTGCACAGCCACGTCGAATTCACCCACGTTGCGGATAGTGCCGTTCGGCAGACGAACTTCGCTTTTTGCAACTTCAACGCCAGAGGCGGTCAGTGCATCAGCGATGTCGTGAGTGCCGATCGAACCGAACAGCTTGCCTTCGTCACCAGCGGTGGCAGTGATAGTCACTTCCAGCTCAGCCAGTTGGGCAGCACGCGTTTCAGCCGAAGCTTTTTTGTCTGCTGCTGCTTGTTCCAGCTCAGCACGACGCTCTTCAAACGCAGCCAGGTTGGCAGCGGTTGCAGCGGTTGCTTTGCCGTATGGCAGCAGGTAGTTACGACCGTAACCGGACTTAACATTTACTTTGTCGCCCAGGTTGCCCAGGTTCGCGACTTTTTCCAGAAGGATCAGTTGCATGTGAAAATCCTCTTAACTTTTAACCTTCACCGTTCGCAGAACCTTTGTCGGCATCTTTCGGCGCCAAACGTCCGCGAAAATCAATCAGGCTGTCGACAATGGCCAAAACCACGAGCAACGGATAGATCAGCTGCATAAACAGCAACAGCGTGACGTACAACCCCACCAGCCAAAACTTGGCCAGTCGCTTATGCGCCACCAGCCCGTGAATCAGGGCCAGCCCGGCGAAGAACAGCGGTACGCTGCACAACGGCGTAAGCATTGCCATTTGAGGACCAAAATTTGGCCCTACAAGCATGCACGCCAGCAGCAACATCGCTGGTCCAAGCGGTAGGCGGATGCTGCGAAACTCGCTGGCAAAACCGCCCGGGTTGTACAACAACGCTTGCCAATAACGCCCAAGAATCAGGCTCAGCACGCTGACGACCTGCATCAAAGCTGCAATCAAACCGGTGAGGACGGGTGCAATCAGTGCTCCAAGGCGCGCTCGCTCTACGTCAGATAACTTGTCGTAGAGCCCATTGAGGACCTGCGGCAGAAGTTTTTCCAACTCCTGTGCCATCGCTGCAATGGGTTCACGGAAAACCGTGCCCAGGATCACGCCATACACCACACCCAATGCCACGCTGACTAGCAGCACGCGATGCCAAGGCTGATCGGCGCGTAATAACATCGCCAATCCCAGAGTTCCGAGCAGCACCATCAAGGTGCGAGGTTCTCCGATAAACCACCAGACCAAGGCCGGCAGTAGAGCCCATGAGAGGATGCTCAAGGCATCTCTCGGACCGCGCCGCAGGAGCACAAGGCAACCCGCAGCAGCACTCAACCAGAACAAAAACGGCAATGCCGCACATCCGGCCACGATTAACGTGGCCTGCACACGGCCGCGCATGATGAACTCAGCTAAGGCGCGCATGCTTTCAATCCTTTACTACTTGTCGACTGCCCGGTCTCAGCGGCCGTGGCTGTCGGTGTAGGCCAGCAGGGCCAGGAAGCGGGCGCGCTTGATAGCGGTGGCCAGCTGACGCTGATAACGAGCTTTGGTACCGGTGATACGGCTTGGAACGATTTTGCCGGTTTCGGATACATAAGCTTTCAGGGTGTTGAGATCTTTGTAATCGATCTCTTTCACTTCTTCAGCTGTGAAGCGGCAGAATTTACGACGACGGAAGAAACGTGCCATGTAATTGGCTCCTCAAAAGGTCCGTGGATTACTCGTCAGCGTTATCGCTGGCGTCGCTGTTATCGCTGTCATCGCCATCGGCGCTGTCAGAATGCTCAGGACGGTCACGACGCTCACGGCGCTCACTGCGGTTCTCTTCAGCCTTGAGCATCTCGGACTGGCCAGTTACGGCTTCGTCGCGACGGATGACCAGGTTACGGATCACAGCATCGTTGTAACGGAAGTTGTCTTCCAGCTCAGCCAAAGCCTTGCCAGTGCACTCAACGTTCAGCATCACGTAGTGAGCCTTGTGAACATTGTTGATTGCGTAGGCCAGTTGACGACGGCCCCAATCTTCCAGACGGTGGATTTTGCCGCCGTCTTCTTCGATCAGCTTGGTGTAACGCTCTACCATGCCGCCGACTTGTTCGCTTTGATCCGGGTGGACCAAAAAGATGATTTCGTAATGACGCATGAATGCTCCTTACGGGTTGTAGCCTGCCGCTAACTAAAAAGCGGTCAGACAAGGAGTGAATGACACTTGTGTGTCTTGCCTAGAGAGGCACATATGCGCCCGCCATGACGGCAAGGGGCGCAATTGTAGAGAAGGCACAAGAGAGGCGCAAGGCAATTGGTGATTATTTGAACAATCAACCCCTGCCGAATTTCGTAGTCGCTGCCGCAGGCTGCGATAAGGTCCAAGACCGAAACGCCGAGCGCCTAGCACTCGATCGCAGCCTTCGGCAGCGACTACGGGTTTGGCTTACTTCTTTTTCGAAGAAGATTTAGCTTTGACGCTGCGCTGACGCAAGGCCTCGAACAGACAAACACCGGTGGCAACCGATACGTTCAGGCTGCTAACGCTACCGGCCATCGGCAAGCGCACCAGATAGTCGCAATGCTCACGCGTCAAACGACGCATACCTTTGCCTTCAGCACCCATGATCAGGATGGTCGGGCCAGTCAGGTCTTGCTCGTACAACTCTTGTTCGGCTTCGCCAGCAGTGCCGACGATCCACAAACCGCGCTGCTGAAGCTTTTTCAGCGTTGCCGCCAAGTTAGTAACGGCAACCAACGGAATCACTTCCGCCGCACCACAAGCCACTTTTCGCACAGTCGGGGTCAGGGTAGCTGACTTGTCTTTGGGCACGATAACAGCCAAAGCACCGGCTGCATCAGCCGTGCGCAGGCAAGCACCCAAGTTGTGCGGATCGGTCACGCCGTCCAGCACCAAGATCAGCGGAGCACCTTCGGTACGGTCCAGCAGCTCGTTGAGCATCGCTTCGCCCCACACCTGGCTCGGGCTCACATCCGCCACAACACCTTGGTGAACGCCTTCAACCCAAACGTCCATTTCACGACGCTCGGCGTTACCTACTGGCACCCGGCTTTCATCGGCCAAGGCAATCAGGGTCTGAACGCGAGGATCGCTGCGACCCTCGGCCAGCCATATCTGCTTAACACGCTTAGGGTGATGACGAAGCAACGCTTCTACGGCGTGGATGCCGTAGATTTTTTCCAACTGACTCATGACTTGGCCTTAGGTTTGCGCGCCCCGCCGCTTTTGGCGGCAGGAGCGGTGCCCGTTTTTGGCGGGCCTTTACGATGTTTGCTCGGCTTGGAAGGCTTGCCCGCGTCTTTAGCGGGTGCTGCCCTCCCCGACTTTCCCGGCTCAGATGTCCGACCGCCGCTTTTCGCTTCGGCCAGCAGCGCCTGCTTCAATTCGCGGCTTTTGCGCAGCTCGGCATTCTTTGCTGCCGCATCGCTTGGGCGATAGGCATCATCGGTGCTTTTCGGGGCTTTCTTCGCTGGCGCGCGGCGGCTGGCCTTTGCCGGCTCTGCGGGCTTTTCAGTCTCGTAGCTGCTTGGCTTGCCGGCCGGTTTGGTCTTGGCCGCAGGCTTTTCAGCACCACGATTCTTGCGACCGATCGGCGCGCTGAGGGTTTTCTCAGCCATTTCGAAGTCAATTTTGCGCTCGTCGAGATCGACGCGCATCACCCGCACTTCAACGGTGTCGCCCAAACGGAAGCTGCGACCGGTGCGCTCGCCCGCCAAGCGGTGATGCACAGGATCAAAGTGGTAGTAGTCGCCCGGCAAGGCTGTCACGTGAACCAGACCTTCGACATAAATGTCGGTCAGCTCCACAAACAGACCAAAGCCCGTCACAGCGGTCACTACACCCGGGAACGATTCGCCAACGCGGTCTTTCATGAACTCGCACTTGAGCCAGTTGGTCACGTCACGCGTGGCCTCATCGGCACGGCGCTCGCTCATTGAGCACTGCTCGCCGAGTTGCTCCAGAGCAGCTTCGTCGTACGGGTAAATGCGCGCCTTAGGAATAGTCATCGCGCCAGCACGGCGAACGTGCGGGGTATCCATTTTTGAATGGATGACGCTACGAATCGCACGGTGCGTGAGCAAGTCCGGGTAGCGACGAATCGGCGAAGTGAAGTGGGTATAGGCTTCATAGTTCAGGCCAAAGTGGCCTTGGTTATCAGCGCTGTACACCGCCTGACTCAACGAACGCAGCATCACGGTCTGGATCAGATGGAAGTCCGGACGATCCTTGATGGTTTCAAGCAACGCCTGATAGTCCTTCGGCGACGGGCCATCTTTGCCTTTGTGCAGGGTCAAACCCAGCTCGCCGAGGAAAGCGCGCAGTTTTTCCAGACGCTCTGGTGGCGGGCCATCGTGCACGCGGTACAGAGCCGGAATTTCGTGCTTTTTGAGGAATTCAGCGGTGGCCACGTTGGCCGCCAACATGCACTCTTCGATCAGTTTGTGCGCATCGTTACGAGTGGTTGGGCGGATTTCTGCGATTTTGCGCTCAGAACCGAAGATAATTCGGGTTTCTTGCGTTTCAAAATCGATTGCACCACGCGTATGACGAGCGGCCAGCAGCACTTTGTACAGCGAATAAAGCTGTTTGAGGTGCGGCACAACGTCAGCGTATTCAGTACGCAGTTGCTTGGCTTCGCTGGTTTTGGGCTGCTCAAGAATGGTGCTGACCTTGTTGTAGGTCAGACGCGCCTGAGAGTGAATCACCGCTTCATAGAACTGGTAGTCGGTCATTTCGCCGGTTTTGGAGATAGTCATCTCGCAAACCATGGCCAAACGATCAACTTTCGGGTTCAGGGAGCACAGGCCATTGGACAACTGCTCAGGCAGCATCGGGATAACGCGCTCGGGGAAGTACACCGAGTTACCGCGAACCTGAGCTTCGGCATCCAGCGCCGAGCCGATTTTCACGTAGCTGGACACGTCGGCAATGGCCACGTACAACTTCCAACCACCCGAGAACAGGCGCAACTTGCCTGGCTTGGCCTCACAGAACACCGCGTCATCGAAGTCGCGAGCATCTTCACCGTCAATGGTGACGAATGGCAGATGACGCAGGTCGATGCGCTTTTCTTTGTCTTTAGCTTCAACTTCAGGCTTGAGGCGACTGGCTTCTTTGAGCACCGCCTCTGGCCAGACGTGAGGAATGTCGTAGGTGCGCAGCGCGATGTCGATTTCCATGCCGGGCGCCATGTAGTTGCCCACCACTTCAAGCACATCACCTTGCGGCTGGAAGCGCGGCGTCGGCCAGTGAGTGATTTTCACTTCAACGAACTGGCCGACCTTGGCCCCTGCGTTGCGACCTGGCGTGACCAGCACTTCTTGCTGGATCTTGGGGTTGTCTGCAACCACAAAACCAATGCCGCCTTCTTCGAAGTAACGGCCCACGATGGTTTCGTGAGCGCGCGATACCACTTCGACAATAACGCCTTCACGACGACCACGACGGTCTAGCCCAGACACTCGGGCCAGTGCGCGGTCGCCATCGAATACCAGACGCATTTGCGACGGGCTCATGAATAGATCGTCGCTGCCATCATCCGGGATCAGAAAGCCGAAGCCATCACGGTGACCACTGATGCGGCCGAGAATCAGGTCGAGTTTGTCCACCGGGGCGTAAGTGCCGCGGCGCGTATAAATAAGTTGTGCATCACGCTCCATCGCACGCAGGCGACGGCGCAAGGCCTCAATTTGGTCTTCAGTCACCAGACCAAACTCTTCTACCAACTGCTCGCGAGCAGCAGGCGAGCCACGCTCGGCCAAGTGCTGAAGGATCAGTTCGCGGCTAGGGATAGGGTTTTCGTATTTTTCCGCTTCACGTGCGGCCTCGGGATCGAGGGTCTGCCAATCGGCCATTAGATAGTTTTCACCTTGTCTATATGCGGGTTAGTTTGGCATACGCGTATTGAAACGGGAAATTTCGGGCTCACACAGAGCCTTATTAGTCCTTTCTGACGCGTAATGAAGCTGCTTGCCAACCGTTCGCGAAATATTTGCGCTATTTTTGTTCACAACGCTTTACAGGTCAAAGGGGCATCCGTATAGTGCGCGCCATCAACAGCGGCAACGTTGCTGATGCTGCCCAGATGGTGAAATTGGTAGACACGCCAGCTTCAGGTGCTGGTGACCGCAAGGTCGTGGAAGTTCGAGTCTTCTTCTGGGCACCAATTTCGAGGTTGAGATTAGTACACTCTCAGGCCTCACACAAAAACCCGCGAAAGCGGGTTTTTGCATTCTAAGCATCTGGTTTATTAAAACTAAATCAGGGGTTTACAGAATTAAAAGGCCTCCGTATAGTGCGCCACATCAACAGCGGCAACGTTGCTGATACTGCCCAGATGGTGAAATTGGTAGACACGCCAGCTTCAGGTGCTGGTGACCGCAAGGTCGTGGAAGTTCGAGTCTTCTTCTGGGCACCAATTCAGGTTTGTAGTTAAACACTGCACAACCACTCAAAAAGCCCGCGAAAGCGGGCTTTTTAGTTTCCGGGATTCAAGCCCTCCCCCGCACACCCATCAAATACCTTCTATCTGCGTATCCAACGCTGTATTTGATAATCCATCTCATCCGCATTAATATCCGACCACCTTCAGATCGCTAACGCGTCTTCCTGGATTCTTGTGTCCGATAACAACGAAAGGCTCCAGCTCTACCTCACGCATCGACTTGCCTTGGTGGACTACGCCGCACCTATCGTAGGCTGCCGCTCCAAAGCCGAAGATGTCGTTCAGGATGCCTGGCTGCGTTTCAGCCAAAGCGCAGACAACCTTAACCCGTTGACGCAACCGGTCGGCTATCTCTATCGCATCGTGCGCAATCTGGCATTTGACCTCAACCGTCGCGTTACTCTGGAAAACCGCCACACCTCACGCGGCGAGTTACTGGATGAGCACATCGCCAACACCCCGTCCCCCGAACAAGAAGCACTGCATGTGGACGAGCTGCGCAAATTGCAACATGCTCTGTACCGCTTACCAGAGCGCACACGCCAAGCCTTTGTGCTGCACCGACTGCAAGGCTTGACGTTTCAACAAATCGGCACGCAACTGGGGATTTCTGTCAGCCTGGCCCACCAATTGGTACGCGACGCCCTGACCTACTGCGCGGAACAACTGAGCGATGACTGACTTTTTTGACACAACACCCTTACCTGCGCCCACCCAAGCCCGTGATTTCGGTGGCGCGTCCCGTGGCGACTGATAACCCGAACCCGGTTTGGGAAGCCGCACTGGACTGGCTTTTGCTGATTCAGCAAAACCCGCATGACCGCGAACTAATGAATCGCCTGAACGATTGGCGCCTCTGCACGCCCGAACATGACGCGGCGTATCGCAAAGCGCTTAAGGTCTGGCGTCTGAGCGGTGAAGCACTCAACCTGCCCGCCGAATCGCCACTCCTGTCGTCAATCACCCCAGCACCTACGCGCCCAACTGCACGTTTTACGCGCCGAAAACGCTCATTGCTCGGCGCAGCTGTGGCCGCCTGCGCATTGGTCATGCTGCTGCCAGACTGGCAAGCCATGAGAGCCGACTACCAAAGCCCGGTTGCCGAACACCGAACCGTCGCATTAAGCGACGGCAGCCAAGTGCTGCTCGACAGCAACACCTTGGCCGATGTGCAGTTCAATCCCGAACGACGCGAAGTCACGCTGCTGCGAGGTCAGGCGTTTTTCTCAGTTAAGCCCGATGCCGCCCGCGCCTTCTATGTAAACGCCGGGCAAGTTCGGGTGCGAGTGACCGGAACCGCGTTTGCTGTGAGCCTGAATGACAACGGCGTCGACGTCAGCGTCGAAAGCGGTACCGTGGCGGTGCACACCTCACAATCATCCACGACCGCGCCTCACCTGCTGCACAGCGGCGACCTGCTGAGTTACACCTCCGCCGACGATCGCACCCGTCTTGCGCAATTACCCCTTGAGCAAATCGCCCCGTGGCGCCGCTGGCAATTGGTGGCCATCGATCAGCCCCTGGAGCAGGTACTCGTACAGTTGCGACGCTATCAACCCGGCTTGATCTTGCTGACCGACAAAGCACTGGGACAGCGACGCATCACCGCTGCCCTCAACCTGCGCGACCCTAAACGCGCACTGCAAACGGCCATCGCTCCACTGGGCGCTCGCGTGCAAGACAGCGTGCCTTTTACCCTGATTGTCTCGGCCTCTAGCACCGCTCTGTAAGGCCCATTCCGGGCCTTGTGGAAAAAACTTCATTTATTTCTGGAAATCTTCAACAGCCAAGAGTCTTTACCTACGAACGTCACTGATAAAGATTCGCATTAGTGACTATGGCGTTTCATTTCGTAGGTCATCTCATGCCTTCTTCGCGTTTGCGTTGCATCCGTCTTGCTGTTTATGGATCTCTGGCCCTTGCACTTGGACTGCCCTCACTGGCCTGCGGCGCCACTATTGAGCCTGATGCAAGCATCAGCCACCCGCTTCAGCACTTCCAGATTGCAGCTCAGCCATTGGGCTCAGCGCTGATTGTTTTTTCACAACAATCTGGCTGGCAGGTCAGCGCCGAAAGCTCATTACTGGCGACACAAAGTAGCGCGCCAGTGCAAGGCAACATGAGCCCTGAGAAAGCCCTGACTCAACTCTTGCGCAACAGCGACTTGCAATGGGAGGCCACATCACCCGATAGCGCCTCAATCTTGCCGCCCATTCAGGCCAATGAACTACTCATCAAAAGCACGCCCATCACGGCTATGGAGCCTATTTTTCAAGGCGAGCAGACGATTGACCGACAAATGATCGAGAGCCTGCCCTCAGGTAACGGCGACATTACTAGCCTGTTGCGCACCAACCCTAATGTGCAATTCGACAACAGTCAGTTGAGCAGTAAAACCCCGGGCGAAATCGCTCCTGCCGACATCAGCATCAACGGCGCACGCCCTTGGCAGAACCTGTTCATAGTCGACGGCATGAACATGAACAACGACCTCGACCCGGGCAATAGCAACGACGATTTCGATGAAATGCCTGGCCGCAGTCAAGGTTTGGCGCTCGATACCGACCTGCTCAATAACATCAAGGTTTATGACAGCAACGTCCCCGTCGAATTTGGCGGCTTTAACGGTGGCGTGGTCGAGGCCAATACCCGAGACCCCAAAACCGACTTTCACGGCAAGCTCTCCGTGCAAATGTCGCGCTCCGAGTGGACTCGGTATCACCTGAACGAAGACGACCCGGACCTTGAAAGTTTTGAAGCCGGGTTCGGCAACAAAAACCAGCCCGGATTTAAGAAGATCATCACCCGCGCCACCCTTGAAGGGCACCTGACCGAAAACCTTGGCCTGTTAGGCAGCTTCTCCCGCAAGGACTCAACGATTCCGACCCGGGTGTTTGCCCTGTCCAACCAAACTGAAACGGCCAATCAGACTGAAGTTCAGACCCGACGCATCGACAACTATTTTCTAAAGGCTGTGTGGCAGGCCAATGAAGACTGGAAACTGGACGTGAGCCTCACCCACGCTCCCGAAACCGCCAAGACGTTTGGCCCAAACTCGCTCTATTCCGCCCGTGAGATGGAAGCAGGCGGCGATAGCCTAAGCGCACGTCTGGTATGGAACGCCCCTTTTGCCCGCGTCGAGCAGAACCTGAGTTGGAGCCAGTTGAATACCGCACGCTACTCCGAAAGCGACTACATGATTCTATGGCGCACCTCCGAGACTAAAGACTGGAGCTCTACGGCATTCGCCACAGAAGGCGGTTTTGGGAATATCGAAGAAACCCAAAAAACCCTGGCTTACAAACTCAAGGCCGACTGGAACAGCTTCAACTGGCTAGGGGTCGAGCACACCCTGCAAACCGGGCTGGAACTCTCGCAAAATTCGGCTACTTACGAGCGCGCCCAGCCTTATTCCAGCTTCGGCGTGGCCAAGACACAATCCTGTCAGAACAATGATCGCTGGTGCTCGATGGGCACCACTCTCAATGGCTGGGCAGGGCAATATGCCAACACCATGACCCTAACCGAGGGGAAAATTGCCTTCGACACACGCTCATGGGCCTTATATCTGCAGGACGAAATGCGCTACAAACGCCTGACGGTGAGGCCTGGTGTGCGAGTCGACGGGGA
Source organism: Pseudomonas sp. E315 (assembly GCF_055406205.1). Lineage (NCBI taxonomy): Bacteria > Pseudomonadati > Pseudomonadota > Gammaproteobacteria > Pseudomonadales > Pseudomonadaceae > Pseudomonas > Pseudomonas sp. E315. The sequence goes on from NZ_JBUZPJ010000006.1 coordinate 13,275, forward strand.
CGACTACATGAACCAAATCACTGTGGCCCCACGACTGGCGATAGAACTGGACGTGTTCGGTGACAGCAAAACCCGTATCACCGCCGGCGCCAACCGTTACTACGGGCGCAACCTGTATGCCTATCGCCTGCGAGATGGGGTTGCAGCCATGAGCACTGAGTACACCCGAGCCAATCAGACGGCCGAATGGGTAAAGGGCGACCGCACACCCAACGACAGCAAGTTCCAGCAGTTGAATGTTCCCTATGACGATGAACTCACACTGGGGCTAAGCCATGTGCAATGGAACACCGAGTTCGCCGTCAAATACGTTAACCGCAAGGGCCGCCAACAGATAAGCCGGGCCTGGGGCTCGCAAATCGGCGCCCCCTCCGAAGACACCAGCACCTTGGCAGCCAACTACTACACCTATTACAACGGCGGCAAAAGTGACGCCGACATCTACACACTGACCATTACTCCACTTCAGGCACTGACCCTGGGCAGCACCCGCACCAGCGGCCAGTTCGCTATGGACTGGAGCAAAATCAATAACACCGGGCTGTCCAACTACAGCGCCAGCATCGGCGCCACCTATGTCGAAGATCCAATGATCCAGTACAACGGTAAATTCATGCGCTATTCCGACATGCCTGCGACCAATTACAACCGTCCCTGGACTGCGCGCCTGACAACCATTACCGAAATAGAACCGCTGCACCTGACGTGGAGTAACTTCCTTCGTTACCGAGATGGCTATCGCCGTATCGCCGCCACAGGTAAAAAAGTCGTACACGAAGGCACCGAGGCCCGCGTCTGGGAAGAAACGCCATTCTCTGGCGCACTGACGTGGGACACCCGTCTGGCTTGGGAAATGCCCACCGCCAAGGAGCAAGCGGTATTCGTGAACCTCGATGTGACCAACCTGCTGGACAAGAAAATCGTCAGCACCACAGAAACCTCCGGCTTACCCACCTTTGAAGTCGGACGCCAATTCATGCTGGAAGTGGGGTACAAGTTTTGAACCGCTTGTTGGCGCGCGCACTGCACACTGGCTTGGCCGCGTGGCTGAGCAGCGCAGCCCTGAACGCAGCAGCCACAACAACCTGCGAAGAAAAATCGGCGGATTACACCGCCTGCATCGCTCAGCTCTATCGCCAACCCATTGCCCAATGGCCGACGCCAAGCGTAGATGCCGACATTGACTGGCAAGAAATGGCCGCGCTGCCCGACCACGCCCCAGCGCCGACCAACAACCCCTTTACGCAAGCCAAGGCTGATCTGGGTAAAAAGCTCTTTAACGACCCCAAGCTGTCGCGCTCCGGGCAAATTGCTTGCGCGTCATGTCACGAAGCCGATATGGCGTTTGCCGATGGGCGCCGCGTGTCTTTCGGCCATGACCGACAGAGCGGACGGCGCAATGCGCCAAGTCTGGTCATGAGCGGTTACAGTCAGGCACTGTTTTGGGATGGCCGTGGCGGCAGCCAAGAACAACAAGCCACACAACCAATCATCGACCCCGTTGAAATGGCTTTCGAGATCCCGCAGTTGCTGCAACGCCTCAACGCCGACTCAACCTACCGCGCGCTCTTTGCGCAGGTGTTCGGCGCCAGCCCTATTACCCAAGAACAAACGTCGTACGCGCTGGCCACCTACCAACGCACACTCGTCACCGCCACACGTAACACGGCGTTTGAACAACTGCTGCGCGGGCGCCCACAACGCATGAGCGAGCAGCAGTTGTACGGCCTGCATTTGTTTCGTACCAAGGCGCGGTGCATGAACTGCCACTTTGGCCCATCGCTGAGTGACGACGAGTTTCACAACGTGGGCCTGAGCTACTACGGGCGTAAATATGAAGACTTGGGCCGCTACGAAGTGACCGGAAAACCTGAGGATGTCGGGGCATTTCGCACACCATCATTGCGCTTGGTGATGAAAACCGGCCCGTGGATGCACAACGGGTTGTTCGTCAACATGGAAGGCACGCTAGCGTTTTACAACATGGGCATGCCTCGCCCGCGGCCCAATGCACAGCAAGCCAACGACCCATTGTTCCCGCAGACCAGCGATCGACTCAAAGTGCTGAACATGGACAAGGACGAGCTGCGAGCACTGCGCAGTTTTCTCGACACGCTCTAGGCAGGAGGCATCACAGTTCGTCGTACTAGCGCAATTGGACGCTGGGTCAAGCGCACTTGAGAAACAATATCGTTTATTATTGTTACAAGTTTTGTAGTACCCAAGCGAGGAACCCAGCGAATGATGCTCCGAAATACCCAGCTTGCGACATTTCTACTGCGCGGCCTGTCCATCGCCGCTTTAGGTCTGACACTGACCGCACCCACCGCCTACGCCGCCGATAAAGTTTCTCTGACCTTGTATAACGGCCAGCACAAAGAAGTGGGCGACAACCTCGCCGCAGCCTTTGAGGCCAAAACAGGCATCCACGTCAACGTGCGCAAAGGCAGCAGCAACCAACTGGCCAGCCAGATCATGGAAGAAGGTGATCGCTCGCCTGCTGACGTGTTTTACGCCGAAGAATCCCCGCCCCTGAACAACTTGGGTGAACAGGGTTTTCTGGCCAAGGCAGACGACAGCACCCTGCAAGCATTGCCTCAAGAATACGTGGCCGCTAACGGCACATGGATTGGCGTCACGGCGCGTACCCGTGTTGTAGCGTTCAACCCCAAGTTGATCAAAGAAGAAGAGCTGCCCAAGTCGGTGCTCGATTTTGCCGACCCTGAATGGCAAGGCAAAATTGGCTTTGTGCCCACCAGCGGCGCCTTTCAAGAACAAGCCGTTGCCATCATCAAACTGCACGGGCGTGAAGCAGCAGAAGAATGGCTAACGGGCCTGCGCGCCTTCGGCAAGACCTACACCAACAACATGGTGGCGCTCAAGGCGGTTGAAAATGGCGAAGTCGCCGCCGTTTTGGTCAACAACTACTACTGGTTTGCACTGGAAAAAGAGAAAGGCAAGCTGGACTCCAAACTGCACTACTTCACTGACGGCGATGCGGGCGGCTTGATCACCGTGTCCAGCGCAGGCGTGTTGAAAGCCAGCAAGCATCCCAAAGAAGCCCAGCAACTGCTCGCCTACATGGCCAGTGAAGAAGGCCAGCGTGTGATCACCAACACCACTGCTGAGTACCCAATGCGTAAAGGCATGGTGTCGGATCGTGGGCTTAAGCCATTCGAAGAACTGCAAGCGCCCAAAGTCACCCCGGCTGATCTGGGCAACGCCGAAGAAGCGCTGGACCTTGAACGCGACGTGGGCCTGCTCTGATGCTGTCTGGCGCCCAACCCGCACGCTTCACCCTAAAACCTAAAAGGCCTTCGATCTGGCTGCTGTTGCCCGTGCTGTTACTGGTGGGCCTCAGCCTGTTGCCGCTGCTGTACGTCGGCACCAAGGCCTGGCAGGCCGGATGGGCGCAGGCGGCGAATCTGTTGTGGCGCCCTTATGTCTTTGGCTTGATGCGCAACACGTTGATGCTGATGGTCGGCGTTACCGTGACCTGCGCGCTGGTCGGGCTGTCTTTGGCGTGGCTGCTTGAACGCAGCAACCTGCCGGGACGGCGCTTGTGGGGCGTAATTTTGTGCCTGCCGTTTGCCGTTCCGGCCTTCGTCAGCAGCTTCACTTGGGTGTCGCTCAGTTCCAGCTTTGAGGGCTTGGGCGGCGCCATTCTGGTGATGAGCCTGTCCAAATACCCACTGATTTTTTTGCCGGTCGCGGCCACCTTGCGCAACCTCGACCCGGCACTTGAAGAGTCGGCCCGCACCTTAGGGCAGAACCGTTGGGGCGTGTTTTTCAAAATCACGCTGCCGCTGCTCTGGCCTTCATTGCTGGCGGGCTCACTGTTGATTGCCCTGCACATGCTGGTGGAGTTTGGCGCGCTGTCGATTATCGGCCTGCAAACCTTCACCACCGCGATCTATCAACAGTTTGAGCTGGAGTTCAGTAACGCCAATGCGGCGATGCTGTCTGCGGTGCTGCTGGTGATGTGCCTGAGCCTGTTGTGGCTGGAACTGAAAGTGCGCGGCAAGGGCCGCCACATTCGCATTGGCCAAGGTGCAGCCCGTCACGCCGAACAAGTGCGACTGGGCAAGTGGTCAATTTTGGGGCAGGTGTATTGCTTGGGGCTGGCCATTATCGGCAGCGGTATTCCATTGGGCATGCTGGTGTTTTGGCTGGTAAAAGGCAGCTCAGCCGCGTTCCCGATGGCGGCCATTGGCGAAGCGCTGTTTTCGTCGCTGTCATTGGCGTTGGGGGGCGCAGCGCTGTGTTTGGTGCTGGCCGTTCCCGTTGGGCTGTTGGTGGTGCGCTATAAGGGCCAATTGGCGATCTGGGCCGAGCGCCTTCCGTATTTGCTGCATGCACTGCCGGGGCTGGTCATCGCCTTGGCGCTGGTGTACTTCGCGCTGCATTACGTGCCCGCGCTGTACCAAACTTCAGCTCTGCTGCTAGTCGCCTATGCCTTGTTGTTTTTGCCACTGGCGCAAGCGCCGATTCGTACTGCGCTGAACAAAGCCGCCCCGCAGCTTGAAGAAGCCGCACGGACGTTGGGCGCATCGTCGTTCTCGGCGTTTTGCCGAGTGACGCTGCCGATCATCTTCCCGGCATTGGGTGCGGCCTTCGCGCTGGTGTTTCTCGATGCCATGAAAGAGCTGACGGCCACGCTGCTATTGAGCCCGACCGGGCTTAATACCCTGGCCACCCAAGTTTGGGCGCACACCTCCAACATCGAATTTGCGGCAGCAGCGCCTTATGCCGCGCTGCTGATTGTGGTGTCGGGGCTGCCGGTTTACTTGCTCACAACCAAGATGTATTTGAGCCGCTGACAAAGCAAAAGATCGCAGGCTGCGATCTTTTGACCTCAAGCCCTGAACTGCCCCAAGCTTGCTTTGAGTTGCGCCGCCAAGCCATCGAGCACTTGCCCGCTGGCCGTGGTTTCATTTACAGCTTGGGCGGCGCGTTCAGCCTGAGCATGGATCACCTCAACTCGCCCACGCACAGCCTGTGCGCCCTGCGCCTGATGCGCTGCGGCTTTAGTGGCCTCGCCAATCGCTGCGTGCACCTGTTCAACGGATGCCTGAACGGTCTTTTGTAATTGCACGCTGCCACGCAATACGGCCAAGCCTTCGTTGGCTTGACGACCCGCCAGACCAATCGCGGCCACAGCTTCTTTGGCGCCTTGCTGCAAGGCCACGATGTGCGCCTGAATATCTCCGGTAGAGCTTTGCGTCTTGCTGGCCAGCGCTCGCACCTCATCAGCGACCACCGCAAACCCGCGACCGGTTTCGCCTGCCCGAGCGGCCTCAATGGCTGCGTTCAAAGCCAGTAGATTGGTTTGCTCAGCAATGCCGTGAATGACTGTCAGCACCACTTCGATTTGCTCGCTTTGCTGCGCCAGCCGCTCAATAACTTTTGCCCCAGCGCCCACTTGCCCTGCCAGCGCTTCAATGAGGCCGCCCACCTGAGCCGACGTTCGGGTGTTTTCATCTGTGGCCTGACGAATGTCCAAGACCTGCTTGAGCGCCGCCTGCATTGCATGGCTTTCCGATTGTGCTGCGTCGGCCATAGTCGACAGCGCTTCAAGGCTTTGCGCCACTTCATCACGCTGCATTTGCGCCGCAGCATTGGCGCCCGCGTTACGCACGGTCATTGCGCCGATTTCAACGCCGGTACGCTGCGCAACATCACCGGCTTCGCGCACGATAGGCTGCAGTTTTTCGACAAAGCGGTTAACCGCCGCCGCCATGTCACCAATCTCGTCCTTGCTGTTAAGGCCCACACGTTTGGTCAGATCCCCCTCACCTGCTGCCAAGTCGTCCAGCGCCGCAATTAACAACAGCAACTTGTTGACCACTCGCCGGCCCAGCACCACAGCCAGCAAAAGCAATACGCCCAAGCCCACAATCGCCAAGCCCAAGCCAATGCGCCAGCGCAAGGTGTCAGCCGCTTCACGCACAACGGTGGCGGTGTTGGCCTGCATCTGCGCCGCTGCAGCCTGAGCCGATTGCAAACGCGCGCCCAGGGCCGCAGCACTGTCACTGGCCGCCCCTTGCAGGCTTTCGCCGACCAACTGCTCGCTATTCACGATCAACGTTGCAAAACGCTTATCAAGGGCAGCCAAGTCCTTCTCTACTGACGCGGTGGAAACCCCCATCAAAACCTTGCCGATCTCGACACCGTTAGGGCTAATGGGCGCTTCGAGGTAATACACGGCTGGATCGCTGCGAGCGGCATCCAGCACTTTGTCGAGCGCACGCTCGCCTTTGCCCCTTTCCAAAAGCGCTTTGTTGATAGGGTTTTCACGATTGAGGTAACGCGTCAGATGTTGCCCCGCTGCGTCGTCATACACCACAAACAACACATTGGGATTGCGCTGAGCGCGACGGGCGAATTCAGACAGCGCAGGAACATCACTGTCCCACATGGCACGGGGCGCGACAGCCGCCAGCAGTTGCGCCATATCGTTGGCCGAATCCATCAGACTCTTCTCCAGCGTACCCCACAGCTGTTCTTGCTCTTCTTTTAAGCGAGGCGCCAAACCGGCGGTCAAACGTTCGCGTGTACTGGCAGAAAGGCTGTCCAAACTGCCTTTGACTTCACGTCCGGCCTGCTCAAGTTCACCCGAAAGTTTTTGACTGTCAGCCCCCAGACGTACCGCTAAATCACCCTCAAGTGCAGAGACTGTGCTCCGAGTTAGTGCAACCGCCACCAACACTTGCACCAAAAGAGCGATACCAAGGGTAACGAATACCGGCCGCAATAAACGGCTTTGTAACAGTGAGAGTACGGCGGACATGGAGAACCCCTCTACATCGGTGCCATTACGTTGATGGCACACTTGGATACATTTCCTACAGCAAAGGGCGTGCCGCTTACCAAAACAACAAAAGGCCCCGAAGGGCCTTTTGTTTTACATCAACAGCGACTTAAGCGAACGGGTGACGCAGAACGATAGTTTCGTTGCGATCCGGGCCTGTCGAGATGATGTCAATCGGAGCACCGATCAGCTCTTCAACGCGCTTGATGTAAGCGCGCGCGTTAGCTGGCAGTTCTTCCAGGGTTTTGGCACCCACGGTCGACTCGGTCCAGCCTGGCACTTCTTCGTACACAGGCTGCAGGCCTACGTAGCTGTCAGCGTCAGTCGGCGCAATGTCGTTACCTTCTGCGTCTTTGTAGCCAATGCAGATGTTGATGGTTTCTAGGCCGTCGAGTACGTCCAGCTTGGTCAGGCAGATGCCCGAGATGCTGTTCACATCAATAGCACGACGCAGGATTACGGCGTCGAACCAGCCGCAACGACGAGCACGGCCAGTGGTTGCGCCGAATTCGTGACCTTGCTTGGCCAGGTGAGCGCCGACGTCGTCGAACAGCTCAGTCGGGAACGGGCCCGAACCTACGCGAGTGGTGTAAGCCTTGGTGATGCCCAGGATGTAGTCCAGGAACATCGGGCCAACGCCCGAACCCGTAGCCACGCCACCAGCAGTGGTGTTGGAGCTGGTCACGTACGGGTAGGTGCCGTGGTCGATGTCCAGCAGCGAACCCTGAGCGCCTTCAAACATGATGTCTTTGCCAGCACGACGCAGGTCGTGCAGCTCAGCAGTCACGTCCAGCATCAGCGGCTTGAGCAGCTCAGCGTATTCTTTGCACTCGGCCAGCGTTTTGTCGAAGTCGATGGCAGGCTCTTTGTAGAAACCCACCAGCATGAAGTTGTGGTATTCCACCAGTTCACGCAGTTTGGCTTCAAAGCGCGGCATGTTCAGCAGATCGCCAACGCGCAGGCCGCGACGTGCAACCTTGTCTTCGTAAGCCGGGCCAATGCCGCGACCGGTTGTACCGATCTTCAGCTCGCCACGGGCCTTTTCACGGGCCTGGTCCAGCGCAACGTGGAACGACAGGATCAGCGGGCAGGACGGGCTGATACGCAGACGCTCACGCACCGGTACGCCTTTTTCTTCCAGCTTGATGATTTCACGCAGCAGGGCGTCGGGAGCAACCACCACACCGTTGCCGATCAGGCATTGCACGCCTTCGCGCAATACGCCCGATGGAATCAGGTGCAAAACGGTTTTTTCGCCGTCGATGACCAAGGTGTGGCCAGCGTTGTGGCCACCTTGGTAGCGCACTACAGCGGCAGCATGTTCGGTCAGCAGATCAACGATCTTGCCTTTGCCCTCATCACCCCATTGGGTGCCCAGGACTACGACATTCTTACCCATAACACTTGTCCTCATTCGCGCAAACTTGGTGCCGGCAGCCGCCGGCAGGAAAACTCAAGAAACCAGCGGCACTACTTGCCACAAGTCGTTCTGCTGAATCAATTGGCGGTCACAGTCTGCCTCACGGGCGGCGGTCAGTGGCTGCCCGGGCAATGCCTGAACCACACGCTGACCTTCACTGCGAAGCTGGCAAACGTGCTGCCAGAGTGCCGCATCTGTGCTGTCGGGCATCCAGATACCGCCAGACGGTAGCTCGACTTCAGCACGCCCCAGGGTTACCAGGGTTTTCAAATCGGTAGAGAAGCCGGTAGCCGGACGGGCACGACCGAAGTCAGCACCGATATCGTCATACCGACCGCCCTGAGCGATGGAGTCTCCAACGCCCGGTACAAAGACCGCAAACACGACACCCGTGTGGTAGTGATACCCACGCAACTCACCCAGGTCGAAATACAACGGCAACTGAGGGAAGCGCACAGACAACCGCTCGGCAATTGCCAGCAAGTCGTCCAGAGCAGCCAATACCGGGGCCGGAGCCTTGGCCAGTCGCACACGTGCAGCGTCCAGTACTTCACGGCCGCCACACAAATCAACCAATGCCCGCAGCATACCTGCCAAATCAGCGGGCAAGCCTTCGGTCAAGGCTGTTACTTCGTCGATCGCCTTACGTTGCAGGGCGTCGAACAATTGTTGTTCCACTTCAACCGACAGGTTGGCCGCACGGGCCAGACCGCGGTAAATACCTACGTGTCCCAAGTCCATGTGGACATCCGGAACGTCAGCCAGTTGCAGCATTGCCAGCATCAGGCTGATGACTTCTACGTCGCTGCTCGGGCTGGCATCACCATACAACTCGGCACCCAACTGAATCGGGCTGCGTGAGGACGACAATGCACGTGGCTGAGCATGCAATACGCTACCGGCATAGCACAGACGACTCGGCCCTTCACGACGCAGGGTATGCGCATCAATGCGCGCTACTTGCGGGGTGATGTCGGCACGAAAACCCATCTGGCGACCCGTTTGCGGGTCAATAACCTTAAAGGTCCGCAAGTCGAGGTCCTGGCCAGCCCCTGTCAACAGGGACTCCAGGTATTCGATATGCGGGGTGACGACGAACTCATAGCCCCAGCTCTGGAACAGATCCAACACCTGACGGCGTGCGACTTCGATACGCGCAGCCTCAGGTGGAAGTACTTCTTCGATGCCATCTGGCAAGAGCCAGCGGTCTACCGTTGCCATTACGCCATTCCCCTATGATCCGGGCGGCCAGCCAGCAGGCGAGCCTTGAGTAAAGCAGAACGTGCCTGCGTCTTGAACGCGCACAGCAAAAAAGCCCGAAACGACAGGCTCAGACAGCACATTCCTCGAAAAATCTGCCGACGCTGTACCAGCCAGTCGGTCAATCAAACATGCAGACGCAAAAAAGCCGGGAATTTCCCGGCTGCCGCATCATACACACGTTTTCTAAAAGGATCACCCCGCCAGGCAATTTGACCGCCGGGCGGAGTGAGTACATGCGACGCATTCTATGCAGAAGCGGCCTTGCTCGTGATTGCTTCAACGCAGTTTCATTGCCAAACCGCGCTGCCTGCATCGCGAGCAAGCTCGCTCCTACAAGAGTGGCCACATACCTTTTACTGCTGCTGCGGCTTGGATTTTTCCAGATAGCGGAAAAAATCGCTGCTTGGGTCCAGAACCAGAACGTCGCTCTTGTTCGCAAAGCTTTCGCGGTAAGCGCGCAGGCTGCGATAGAACTTGTAGAACTCCTGATCCTGACCATAAGCCTTGGAGTAGATCGCCGCGGCCTGAGCATCACCATCACCGCGTGCTTCTTCGGACTGACGATACGCCTCAGCCAGCAGTACACGACGTTGACGATCGGCGTCAGCACGAATGCCTTCTGCCAGCTCGTTACCCTTGGCCCGGTGCTCACGAGCTTCACGCTCACGCTCGGTGCTCATACGTTCGAAAACGCTGCGGTTCACTTCTTTAGGCAGGTCGATAGCCTTGACCCGAACATCGACAACTTCGATGCCCAGCTCTTTTTCAGCCATTTTGTTCAGCGATGCAGTGATGTCAGCCATCAACGCATCACGCTCACCCGACACCACTTCGTGCAGGGTGCGCTTACCGAACTGGTCACGCAGGCCTGATTCCAGACGACGCGACAAGCGCTCGTCAGCAATCTGCTTCATGCCGGAGGTTGCGGTGTAGAAGCGCTCGGCATCTTTCACGCGCCACTTGGCGAAGGCATCAACCATTACAGCTTTCTTTTCCAGCGTCAGAAAACGCTGAGTCGGCGCATCCAGCGTCATCAGGCGGGCGTCAAACTTGCGCACCTGGTTAACGTAAGGAATTTTCACGTGCATGCCAGGCTGAACATCCGCCTGAACCACGCGCCCAAAGCGCAGCAGCACTGCACGTTCGGTTTGCGAGACGATGTAGAAGCTGTTCCAGGCAACCACCGCCACGACAACGCCAACAATAAGGGCGATCAGCGATTTATTGCTCATCAGCGACTCTCCCTGGTACGCGGTTGTTGCGGCAGATCTGTACTGACGTGCGAGGCAGCATCGTTAGTGCTCGCCGCGGCTGCCGAACCCGTTGCCGGGGTGCTGCCATTACGACCTTCGATCATTTTGTCCAGCGGCAAGTAAAGCAGGTTGCTCTGGCCGTTTTTGTTGCCGGTCACGAGAACCTTGCTGGTATTGCTGAAGACTTCCTGCATGGTGTCCAGATACAGACGATCACGCGTAACTTCTGGTGCCTTGCGGTACTCGGCGACCAGCTTGGTAAAGCGGTCTGCTTCACCCTTGGCGCGAGAAACCACTTCGTCGCGGTAGCCGTTGGCATCTTCGATGATGCGCTGAGCTTGACCACGGGCTTCTGGCACCACGCCATTGGCGTAGCTTTCAGCCTGGTTACGAGCACGCTGTTCGTCTTCACGAGCACGAATCACGTCATCAAAGGCTTCTTGTACTTCACGCGGTGCAGCTGCGTTTTGTACGTTGACCTGAGTCACCGTGATACCGGTCTTGTAGGTATCGAGGAAGCGCTGCAAGCGTTCCTTGATTTCGACTGCCATTTGCTCACGACCTTCGGTCAGCACCTTGTCCATCGAGGTAGAACCCACGACGTGACGCAAGGCGCTGTCGGTGGCCTGCTGAAGGCTGACTTCTGGCTGATCAACGTTAAGCACGAAATCGCGCAGGTTGCTGATCTTGTACTGCACGGTCAGCGGCACTTCGACGATGTTTTCGTCTTCAGTGAGCATCTGACCCTGCTTGGTGTACGCACGCTCACGCGTTACGTTTTCCATGTACTTTTTATCGAACGGCGGCAGGTAGAGGTTCAAACCTGGCCCTACGGTTTCGTAGTACTTGCCCAAGCGCAGCACAACGGCTTGCTCTTGTTCATCGACCACGTACACGGCGCTGTAAAGCCAGACAGCCGCAAGCACGACCAGACCGATGCCGAGCAGGCCAAAGCCAGCGCCCTTGCCATTCGATCCGCCGTCGCTGCCACTACCGCCAGTGCGTTTTTTTCCACCACCGAACAACCCATTCAGGCTTTCCTGCAGCTTACGGAAGGCCTCGTCGAGATCTGGTGGTCCCTTGCGGTCGCCATTTTTAGGGCGTTTGCCACCCCAAGGATCTTGATTATTCGAGTTGCCACCCGGCTCATTCCAAGCCATAGCGCTCTCCATCTGATAAAGCAAAGACGCGCCCACGGCGCGCCGACCAATGCTACAGAATGCCTATCACAGCGGCACGACCGCTTTGCGAGGCTTTTATTGCAAAGTGTGTTCTTCGATGAACTCTGCGGGCTGTATCCCTTCGCGGCTGACCAAGCGATTAAGCTCGGATCGCGGCAGGCGGACAGCCAGCAGGCAGACACCTTCATCGTCGTGCTCTTCTTTTTGCACCGCACCCAACTCAAAGAACTGCGCTCGCAGTCGAGCAAAACGCTGGCCCAAGCGCAAGGTCCCAACGAACAAATCATTGCCCAACAACTCGGCAATGGCTTGTTCCAGCAACTCCAACCCTTGCCCGTTGCGCGCCGACAACCAGACCCGCTGCGGTTTGCCATCGGCATCGCGCTGGATCTGCGGCTCAACGCCTTCAAGCAAATCGATTTTGTTGTAGACCTCGAGGATCGGCAAGTCTTGGGCGCCAATCTCGCCCAACACCACCATCACCTGCTCGATCTGCGCCATGCGCTCAGGCTCGTGCGCATCAATCACATGCAGCAACAAGTCGGAATTGCTCGACTCTTCGAGCGTAGACCGGAAAGCTTCAACTAGCTTGTGCGGAAGGTGACGAATAAAGCCCACGGTGTCAGCCAGTACAATCGGCCCCAAGTCGCCCAAATCAAGGCGGCGCAAGGTCGGGTCGAGTGTGGCGAACAATTGGTCGGCCGCAAAGACGTCAGAACCGGTGACCGAATTGAACAACGTGGATTTACCCGCGTTGGTATAGCCCACCAGCGACACCGTAGGAATGTCGGCGCGTTGGCGCCCTCTACGAGACTGCTCGCGTTGACTGCGGACTTTTTTCAGACGGGACTTGATCTGACTCATGCGAACACGCAGCAGACGTCGGTCGGTTTCGAGCTGGGTTTCACCCGGGCCACGACTACCGATGCCACCCCCTTGACGCTCAAGGTGAGTCCAGCCGCGCACAAGACGCGTGCTCATGTGGTCAAGCTGGGCCAGTTCGACCTGGAGCTTGCCTTCATGGGTACGGGCGCGTTGGGCGAAGATGTCGAGAATCAGCCCGGTACGGTCAAGCACACGACACTCAAACACACGTTCGAGATTTCGCTCCTGACTGGGCGTGAGGACGTGATTAAAAATCACAATGTCGACCTTCTCGGCCTTGACCAGGTCGCGCAGTTCCTCGACCTTGCCAGTGCCAATCAGGTACTTGGCCGATGGCCGATGACGCGGCACGTTAAAAAACGCGACGGTCTCGGCGCCAGCCGATACAGCGAGCTCCTGAAACTCCTGCGGATCTTCGCGCGCCTCAGGGTCCTGACCTTCTAAGTGAACGAGGATCGCTCGTTCACCACCACCGTGGCGCTCAAAGAACAAAGCAGACTCCTATCAAGCGTTACCTGGTTCAGTGTCAGCCAGTTCAGATTCAGCTGCGCTCGGCAAACGAATTGGACGTACTGGCACTACTGTCGAGATAGCGTGTTTGTAGACCATCTGGCTGACTGTGTTTTTCAGCAGAATTACAAACTGGTCGAAAGATTCGATAGTGCCCTGCAACTTGATCCCGTTGACCAAGTAGATGGAAACGCCCACCTTCTCTTTACGCAAAGTATTCAAGTAAGGGTCTTGTAGCGAATGCCCTTTTGACATATGCCGCACTCCTGTAAGGATAAAAAAATAGAAACGAAATTGGATGACTGATGACGCCACACCCATAGGATAGACGGCATTTCTGGAGACTCAGCTCAATATGGAGACCGATCCCAGGTATTTCAAGGCTCGCGGCAGATTGTCGCAGTCCAGACTGTCAAGCCACTGTAGATCAGCCCAACTGCGCAACCAGGTGAACTGACGCTTGGCCAATTGGCGCGTGGCAATGATGCCGCGCTCCTGCATCTCGGCCGCTGTCAGCTTCCCATCCAGGTAATCCCACACTTGGCGATAACCCACAGCACGTATAGACGGCAACCCTGCATGCAGGTCACTTCTATTACGCAGGGCTAGGACCTCGTCGATGAATCCCTGTTCCAGCATTTGCTCAAATCTTTGTGCTATTCGCTGGTGCAGCACCTGACGGTTCGCCGGGGCGATGGCCAGATTTGCGACAGTATAGGGCAATTGACTAGCGCCTGAAGCCGCTGCTTTAGTCGTTTGTTCAGATTGTTTCTGACGATGGGCTGTCATGCTCATGCCACTGACCCGGTAAACCTCTAATGCCCGCGTCAAACGCTGCGGATCATTGGGGTGAATACGCGCCGCTGATTCAGGATCAATCGCTGCCAACTGATCGTGCAAGGCTTGCCAGCCAAGGCGCTGCGCCTCTTCTTCAAGCTGCGCGCGCACCTCTGGATCTGCTGCGGGCATATCGGCCAGCCCTTCATTCAGCGCCTTGAAATACAGCATGGTGCCGCCCACCAACAGCGGGATATTGCCCCGTGCGGTGATTTCAGCCATCGATTTGAGCGCATCGCGCCGAAAATCAGCCGCCGAATAGCTGTCAGCCGGGTCGAGGATATCGATCAGTTGATGCGGGTGCTGGGCCAGAATGTCTTTCGACGGCTTGGCCGTGCCGATGTCCATGCCGCGATAAACCAGTGCCGAATCGACGCTGACCAACTCACACGGCAGCACCTTGCTCAGCTCAATGGCTAAGTCGGTTTTACCGGCAGCGGTAGGCCCCATCAAGAAAATAGCGGGGGGTAAAGCGTTGGAACCTGTCATCAGCGACCGCGCAAAAAGAGTTTGTCCAAGTCGTCCAGGCCCATTTGGGTCCAAGTGGGACGACCATGATTGCACTGACCACTGCGCTCGGTGTTCTCCATGTCGCGCAACAAGCCGTTCATTTCCGGGATCGCCAAACGACGATTCGCCCGGATAGCGCCGTGGCACGCCATAGTGCCAAGCAGTTCGTTGAGGTGCGCTTGAATCCGGTCACTGGTGCCGTATTCCATCAAGTCAGCAAGTACGTCATGCACCAAACGCTGCGCCTCGGCTTGTTTGAGCAGCGCCGGGATTTGACGGATCGCCAAGGTCTCGGGGCCAAGGCGCTGCAATTCAAAGCCCAATCGCTGGAACCACTCAGCGTGCTCCTCGGCACAATTCGCTTCACGCTGACTCACAGCGATGGACTCCGGCACCAACAACGGCTGACCACTCAGGCCTTCACTGGCCATAGCGATTTTTAAACGTTCGTACATGATGCGTTCGTGGGCCGCGTGCATGTCGACCAACACCAACCCTTGAGCGTTTTCCGCAAGGATGTAAATGCCTTTGAGCTGTGCCAGAGCAAAGCCCAGCGGCGGAATATCGCCCTGCCCATCGGGCAACGGCGCGGCATTAGCCTCGGGCAACGGGGCAAAAAACTCCCGGTACGCGCTTTTAGCTTCATTGACCGGCACAGAAGGCGCCGAAGGCTGCGGGCGATATTGATACTGATAGCCCGCGCCAGCACCAGAACCCGGCACATGGGGAGCAGGGGCTGATTGAGGCTGTTCAAGCAAATGCGCCGCCAGACGCATTTCACCTTGTGGGCCGAACTCACCAGCATCCAGCCCGGTCGGGCGTTCGGCGCCCGGGACAGGCGCTGGCGCGGCTAATTGATCTTCGGGGCGCACATCGCCCAACGCACGGTGCAACGTGCCATAGAGGAAGTCATGCACCATGCGCCCATCACGGAAGCGCACTTCGTGTTTGGTCGGGTGAACGTTGACGTCAACCACCGAAGGGTCAACCTCAAAAAACAGTACAAACGTGGGGTGCCGGCCGTTGAACAACACATCGCGATACGCCTGACGCACCGCGTGGGCCACCAGCTTGTCGCGCACGGCTCGGCCATTGACGTAAAAGTATTGCAAGTCAGCTTGACTGCGCGAGAACGTCGGCAAGCCAACCCAACCCCACAAATGCAAACCATTGCGTTCGATCTCAATCGGCAGCGCTTGCTCCAGAAACGCCGAGCCGCATACCGCTGCCACGCGTCGGGCGCGAGCAGTGTCGTCATGAGCTTCGTGCAAGTTGAGGATCGACTTACCGTTGTGGCGCAAGTTAAAGGCCACATCAAAACGCGCCAACGCCAAGCGCTTGATCACTTCTTGCAGATGATCAAACTCGGTTTTTTCGGTTTTGAGAAATTTGCGTCGCGCCGGAGTGTTGAAAAACAGGTCGCGCACTTCAACCGACGTACCGACCGGGTGCGCCGCTGGCTGCACACGTGGCGCCATGTCGCGACCTTCTGTTTCAACCTGCCAAGCTTGGTCAGCGCCGCGCGTGCGCGAGGTTAAGGTCAAACGCGCCACAGAACTGATGGATGCCAGCGCTTCCCCACGAAACCCCAGGCTCATCACCCGCTCAAGGTCTTCGAGGTCACGAATTTTACTGGTGGCGTGTCGCGCCAGCGCCAGCGGCAAGTCATCGCTGGAGATACCGCTGCCATCGTCGCGCACCCGCAGCAGCTTGATCCCGGCTTGCTCCACGTCCACATCAATACGCTTGGCGCCCGAGTCGAGGCTGTTTTCCAACAGCTCCTTAATCACCGACGCCGGACGTTCAACCACCTCGCCCGCCGCAATCTGGTTAGCCAGACGCGGGCTGAGCAGTTCAATCCGTGCGCTGCTGTTCAGCTCCCCAGCACTCATTGCTTGGACACCAAGTCAGTGGCGGGGATGTTGAGGGTTTGGCCGATTTTCAGCTCGTCGGTTTTCAAGCTGTTGCTCGAACGCAACGTGGCAACACCCACTTGATAACGCACGGCGATCATGGCCAAGGTCTCGCCGGGAAGCACTCGGTGCTCGCGTGAACTCTGGGCAATTTTGCCGGTGTCACGCAGCCATGCAATGTAGCTGCCCGGTGGCGGATTTTGTTGGAAGAACTGACGCACGCCGCTGCTGATCGACCGAGCCAGCGCTTGCTGGTGGTTGGCCGAGGCCAGCTTGGAGGCTTCGTTGGCGTTCGAGATAAACCCGGTTTCAACGAGAATCGACGGAATGTCTGGCGACTTGAGCACCATAAACCCGGCTTGCTCTACACGTTGTTTGTGCAGTGGCGTTACGCGACCGATGTTAGTCAGCACTTTTTGGCCCACATTAAGGCTGGAGGTCAACGAAGCGGTCATCGACAGATCGAGCAACACCCCCGCCAGCATCCGGTCTTTGTCATCGAGGCTGACGTTGCCTGCACCGCCGATCAAGTCAGAACGGTTTTCGCTGTCTGCCAACCAACGGGCTGTTTCAGAGGTGGCACCGCGCTCAGACAAAGCAAACACGGAAGCACCAAAGGCCGCCTTGGACGGCGCGGCATCTGCGTGGATCGACACAAACAAATCGGCGCCCTTTTTGCGGGCGATTTCAGTTCGGCCACGCAGTGGGATGAAGTAGTCGCCCGTACGAGTCAGCTCGGCTTTAAAGCCTTTCATGCCATTGATCTGGCGCTGCAATTCTTTGGCAATTGCTAACACGACGTCTTTTTCACGCTGACCTTGGGAGCCCGAAGCGCCCGGGTCTTCACCGCCGTGACCGGCGTCAATCACCACCACAATGTTGCGTTTACCGCTAGGAATAGGCGCCAGCTTAATATCGGGCTGCGCCGGGGTGACAGGCACCACGGGCACCGTCACCACATTGGTCGCTGGCAGGCTTGGAGCAGGGTCAACTCCTTGGTCATACAGGTCGACGACCAGTCGGTTGCCATATTGCGCGTTAGGCGCAAGGGTGAAGCTCTTGGGAGTGACCGATTTTTTCAGGTCGATCACCACCCGCAAATCGGTTGGGGTGCGTTGCGCTGAGCGCAGGCTGGTGATGGGCGTGTTGGCCATCGGCACATTCAAGGTGCCGCCCAAGGTGGCACCGTTGATGTCGATCACCAGACGGTCAGGCGAGGTCAGGGTAAACACGCTGTGCTGCACCGGGCCCGTAAGGTCAAACACCAGTCGCGTGTTGTCTGGCGCACGCCACAGGCGCACGCTTTTTACTTGTGTCGCCGCAACGGCATTCACCGCCATGACACTGAGCAACAGTCCAACGACACTCAACAACGCGCGAAAGCGCATACCAAACCCCATCATTATTTGAATTCCAATGCCAAAGCTTCACACCAAGACTCGCCACGCGTGCCTTGGGGCGACA
Source organism: Pseudomonas sp. E315 (assembly GCF_055406205.1). Taxonomy (NCBI): domain Bacteria; kingdom Pseudomonadati; phylum Pseudomonadota; class Gammaproteobacteria; order Pseudomonadales; family Pseudomonadaceae; genus Pseudomonas; species Pseudomonas sp. E315. The sequence goes on from NZ_JBUZPJ010000006.1 coordinate 31,322, forward strand.
ACTTCAGCGAGCGCCCGGCGTTATGCGGGCTAATGGTAATGGTCAGGTCGGGCTTTGGCAAAAAGCCTGCACCTTTATCGGGCCACTCAATCAAGCATAGAGCGTCATCGTCGAAGTAATCACGAATCCCCATGTACTCAAGCTCTTCAGGGTCGACCAAACGGTAGAGATCAAAATGGAACACCCGGGTGTCGCCAATTTCGTAAGGCTCAACCAGCGTGAAGGTCGGACTTTTAACCGCCCCGGTATGACCAAGGCCGCGAATCAAGCCGCGTGACAGGGTGGTCTTACCCATGCCGAGGTTGCCATCCAGAAAAATCAAACCGTGACCTTGGGTGATTTTCCCCAGGCGCGCACCCAGCGCGGTCATGGCCTCTTCATCAGCCAAGTGCAGTGTTAATTCAGACACGGTGTTTGCTCCTCCAACAACTGACGAATGGCTGGCATCAAGTCACTGGCCGCCAGCCCACGGCCCAATTGCCCTTGCTGCTCTCCCGCGCGGGCATGCAGCCACACCGCCAGGCACGCCGCATCAAATGCACTCATACCCTGCGCCAATAACGCCCCAATCACGCCTGCCAGCACATCGCCCAACCCGGCAGTCGCCATCGCAGGGTGCCCGTGATTGCACATGGCTAGCTCGCCATTCAGCCCGGCGACCAATGTGCCAGCACCTTTCAACACGCACACCACTGAGTATTTTTTAACCAGCGCACGGGCCGCAGCAGGGCGGTCTGCCTGCACCTGCTCAGTACTCACGCCCAGCAAACGTGCTGCCTCACCGGGATGTGGCGTCAGCACGGAGCCAAATGCCAGAGCAAGGCCAGCGTTGGACAACAGATTCAGCGCATCGGCATCCCAGACTTGTGGCATTTTTGCCTGAGCGGCCGCCGACAACAGGCTGCGCCCCCATGCAGCCTGCCCCAAGCCGGGGCCGACAACCAACACCGACGCCTGAGCCAACACGCCCATCAATTGATTAGCTGACGACACGCCCAGCGTCATCACCTCGGGCAAACGCGTTAAGGCCGCTGCGACATGTTCCGGGCGTGTCGCCAGCGACACAAGGCCTGCGCCTGAGCGTAACGCCGCGTGCGCGCTGAGGGTAATTGAACCGCCAAACCCTCGATCACCGCCAATCAGCAGCACATGCCCAAACTGGCCTTTATGGGCGTCTGAGGCACGCGCAGGCAGTCGCGCCAAGGTCTGTGCGTTGAGGGTTTGAGGAGGGGTAATCAGGTGTTTGGTCTGCGGCATGCGTGTTGGGCTCCGATGTCTGGCAGAATTATACGCATCTCAGCCCCGGTTTCTCTTGCCTCATGCCTGCTATTACTGCCGACCTCCCCGCTCTTGCCCAGTCCATCAAGGAATGGGGCCGTGAGTTGGGCTTTCAACAAGTCGCTATTGCCGGGCTTGACCTGGGTGAACACGAACAACACTTACAGCGTTGGCTGGATGCCGGCTACCACGGCGACATGGAATACATGGCCGCCCACGGCAGCAAACGCTCACACCCCGACGAGTTAGTGCCCGGCACCTTACGCGTGGTTTCGCTACGTATGGATTACCTGCCGGGCGACACTCAAATGGCGCAATTACTGGCTCAACCAGAAAAAGCCTACGTGTCGCGCTACGCCTTGGGTCGCGATTATCACAAGCTGATTCGCAAGCGTGTGCAACAACTGGCTGATCGTATTCAAGCTGAAATTGGCCCTTTCGGCTTTCGCGCCTTTGTCGACAGCGCCCCGGTGCTGGAAAAAGCCATCGCCGAAAAAGCAGGCCTCGGCTGGATTGGCAAAAACACCTTGGTGCTGAATCGTAAGGCGGGCAGCTTCTTTTTCTTGAGTGAGTTGTTTGTGGATTTGCCTCTGCCCGAAGACCCACCTCACACCACCGAACACTGTGGGCGCTGCACCGCGTGCCTGGACATTTGCCCGACCAATGCCTTTGTGGGGCCTTATGTGCTGGATGCGCGGCGCTGCATTTCGTATCTGACCATTGAGCTGAAAACCGCCATCCCCGAAGACCTGCGCCCATTAATAGGAAACCGGGTATTTGGCTGTGACGATTGCCAGATCGTGTGCCCGTGGAACCGTTTTTCCCGCCCCACAGGCGAGAGCGACTTCAAACCGCGGCATAACTTGGACAACGCCGAGTTAGCCGAGCTGTTTATGTGGGATGAAGACACATTTTTGAGCAGTACCGAAGGTTCGCCCCTACGGCGGGCAGGTTACGAGCGCTGGCTACGCAACCTCGCTGTAGGGCTGGGCAACGCGCCATCGAGCATTCCCGTACTGGAAGCACTCAAGGCGCGAAGCGATTACCCATCAGATTTGGTGCAAGAACATGTGGCATGGGCGCTCAAACAACATGCGCAGCGACAGTGAAGTAGAAGAGCCCGGGCTCAGATATGGCCACCCACCTGCATGATTGTCATCGTGCTGCCCTCCAAACTAAAAAGCACACGATCCTTTCCACCAATACGGATTTCGTATATGCCTAGGCTTTTCTTTAGACCTTTAACCGGGCTGTATTTGGAGTCACCAATTAACTTTGCTGCCAATTTAGGGTGGAGATTTTCGTTATTGACTGCATCGACAAACGCTTCGTAGTCGCGCAAAGCGACATCACCCAAGTCACTCACGATGTCTTTTGGCTTAGGCCGAACGGCCTTCCACTTAATCGCCTCTTTTTCAAGCGATGTGGTGTTCTTTGCTAACGCCGCCCCTGCCTTAATAGCGCCCTTTCCTGCAAGCCCCGGTTTAAAGGCATCATTTAGCCGGTTACCAAATTTATTGAATGCTTTGCCCAGCGCCACCAGCCCTGTCGCTGCAGACGCCAGCCCCAATCCCATACCAACCCATCCTAAAATGGCCCCCGCCTCAGACCGGGGCTCAAGCTCATCCAAGATAGCGCCCGTAATGGTAGCGACCGCCGAAGCTGCGCCTAACGCAAGCCCCGCGATGGCGAGCGGCGTTGCAGCACCTAACGTCAAAAGGCTAGCAGCTACTCCGACAACAGCCATTGCAATCCCGAGTGTGGACTCCCAAGACCAATGCCCTGTCGGGTCAACTCGATTGATAGGGTCTCCCAGGCAATAGGCATAGGGGTTTAACCCGCCCGCACCGAACGGGCTCCAACTGTCCGGCGATTGAAAGCGCATAAGCGCAGGGCTGTAAGCGCGGTAACCATTGCCCAGCAAATAAAGCCCAGTCAGCGGGTCGAGCTGCTCACCATTAAAGCCCTGCAAACTGAACAATCCGCCCTGTGCCGCACAATGCCCATACGTGTCATAAGCCCTGTATTGATACTCACCGCTGACAACCGCGCTCAACACGCTGTGCTGCTGATCGGTGCAAAACAACGTCGTTTTTGCCTCTGGCCCTTGTTGATGACAACCCAGTGCGATGCCTGCAACCTGCAAGGAGCTCGAACGTTGATCACCATTGATCTCAGTGGCACTCCTGTCGTTGCAGTAATAACGCTGGGTGGGTGCGACTGAGGGCTGAGATAACTCAACCAACTGATCTCGGGCGTCATAGTGATACCCACGCACCACGCCGGTCTCTGCACTGGTTACCTGCGTCAAACGCCCTAGAGCGTCGTACTGCAAGTCGCGATTTTGCTCATCAACAATCAAGCGGCCATTAAGGTCGTACTTCAAGACGACAGCAGCCGGGTAATCAGGGTGGCTGTGTTCAATGCCCACCAACTGAGTCGGGTCGTGCTCGCTGTAACTGAACAAGCTTATGTTTTTGCCCTCTGGAAACTCAGTCTCCAGCGTCACAATGTTGTCCAGCGCATCAAATACGTAGATCTGTTTGAGGATTTGTTTGCCATGAGCATCAACCGGCAACTGAGTACCACTGCAGTAGTACTCACTTAAGCGCCCTCGTGCGTCATAACTGAAGCGCTCATCTCGAACACTGCGCTCCCCTCGGGTCAGTGTTCGTTGCGCCAGCTTGCTGGCTGGCGTGTATCGAGACCTCAAAGTGCTGGCCTCTGAGCCCGCGCTTTCAAAACGTCGCGAAACCTCGCGCCCAAGGTCGTCATACATCAGCAGCGTTATGACTTGACGCCCACTGGCCACTTCAAACGCAGTTACGGTCTCGATCTGGCCCAGGCCGTTGTACTTCAACTCGGCCTTGATACCGTTATGCTCAAACGAGACCGGCAATCCTGCCGCCCCATAGGTCGTATGGTGAACCGCACCAAGTACATCGGTGTACGTCAAAGGCCGACCGGCCAGTGAATACGTGTGGCTTGCCTGCTTCTCAACGTCAGGGGTTAGCGTCATTTCACGCTTGAGACGCCCGCTTGGGTAGTACTCAAAACGCGACTCATGCGATTGTTCCTTGCAACTCAACAGCATGCCCAACTTGGTGTCGTAGGTGTAACTGGCCGATAAGTCAGCAGCCTCACGCAACGTGATTTTCTCATTCACATTACGCTCGTAGGTGTAAGCAATGCTCTCGCCGCTTGGGGTATGCACGTGAGAGGGCTGCAGGCTTTCGGCGTTATAGGCCAAGCGAGTCACTCGCCCACCGATTGCGCTTTGCGATAAGCGCCCCAAACCATCGAATACTTGCTGGCCCAAACTAAGCCCGGCGACTGTCACCTCGGTCGGCAACTCGCTTGCCGTGTGCTCTGCATACCGGGTTTCAACTGCGTGGCCATCTGGCAGTACGCTGCGGCACAAGCGATTGAACACATCGAATTGGTACGTTGTGCAGTTACCCACTGGATCCGTCTGACTGATGCAACGCCCCAGCCCGTCATAGACATTCACTGTTTCGCTCAAACGTGTACCGTCACTGCCAAACACTTCAATACGTTCGGGCTTGTTGAACAGGTTCAAGTGAGTAATGCTCTTGCCTGCACCCTCAGTCCATTGAGCCTCAAGCATCAAGACATAATCTGTCTCGCTATAGGTTGTTCGCCCATCAGGATGGGACGTCATTAAGCGCTGTTGATTCGCGCTTAAATCAAAGGTGCTGGTGAGTGCCAGTGGCACACCTTGCAGCCAGTCGGTGCGTACTTCCCGAAGGCAATGCCCCAACTGGTCATAGTGTGTTGAGTAGACTTCACGCAATGGCCCATTTTGCGTGCCATCCGAGTCCTGCTCCTCAACACGTGACGTACGACCCAAACCGTCGTACGTGACTTTATTGCGCACGCCATTGACATCAATCCTCTCTAGCGTTGCGGGTGTACCTGCACCGCTGGCAGCCTGATAAACCGAAGAGCGGGTAGCCTCAAAGTCAGTGCCCGGAGCAACCGTTTCACTCAACACACGCCCCAAGGCATCGTAAGTAAACACCTCCAGCGGCTGACCTTCGTTTTGCTCTGACAATAGCAGCCCGTTAACACTCGACAGCGTTTGCACCTGCTGAGTGCGCGTATCGTCAAAGCCAATCAGAGTCCGCACCAGTGTGAGCGTGGTGTCATTCAATGAGTAGCTGCAGAGAGTCTGAGTACGCTGACCGTTTTGAAGCTCGCTTTGTGTGCTCACAACCCCATGACGCAGGAAGTCTTGAGGGTCGTTGATATAGGTGAAGTCGGTTTGCACGCACAAAACTTGTTCAGCTTCGGCCTGCTCATAGAGTGACTCACGCGTGCAAACCACATGTTCTTGGTCTGCCCCTTCCATGCCTGGCATCGACTCATAGTCAAAGCGGGTGATGGTGGTCGGGGCTGCGGCAAACCCGGGAGCAGGTATAACCGTACGCTCGCGCTCAAACCGCACAAAACCCATCGGATCAGCCGGGCACCCTTGCGCGCCTTCTGCCGGGTAAAAGGTGGACAACACGGTAATACCGCTGGGCTCAACCTTGCGTAGCAGATTACCGGCCACGTCATAGTCTGTGTAGGTCACCTCCTTGCGACTCTGCCCTGTGCTCAGGTTTTGATACGTCAGGGTTTGAATTTTTGGCAGCCGTAACTGAGCAGGTTGCTCGCTAAAAGACTTGCTCGGCAGCTCGTGATACTCAATCTCGCTCAAGAGGCGAAAATCGCCCGACGTGCTGACCTCAGAAACCAACAGGTGAAATTTGTTGTAGGTGCGCACCGTTGAGCTGTGGACTTTGCCACCCGCCATCAACCGCTCAGTTGAGGTGTATTGATAGCGCCCAGCAATGCGGTACAACGCATCACCCCGCTCACTCCCATCGATGCCCGCACCAAAACCTAAAAAGTTCGTATCCGAAAACTTATAGGTCTTGGTAAGAGGTTGCTGACCTTGGCCGGGATGAATCGTGTGCGTGCTCACACTGCGGATAGAGTCAAACGATCCATTAGGCATCTGTTGGCCGATCGCTTTATATCCAATGACCTCACGGGCGCCTAAGGGCGAATCGACCACGACCACATAAGGCGCGCCGTCAAAAACCTCGTATTTCAGGGCCCACTTTTCCCCAGTGGGCAACGTAATGCCCGTCAACAGGCCTTCACTCAGGCTCAACGTATACACCGCTTCGTGAGCTGACCCTGGGTATTGGGTCAGCGTCACCTGGTGTACTTGACGGCGGATGCTCAACAGCACACGCCGGGCATCGCTTACCTGGCACAACACAGGCTGGTCATTACTTAGTTCGTACTCAAACGAAAAGCTAGCACCGTTGGCTGCAAAGAGCTGACGCGAAACGGCGATGCTGCTCGTGCCGTATAAGGCCAACTCTTCACGCTGCCCATTTTTATAGGTCAGACGGTAACGGCCAAGCGCCAGCACCTGCGCCTTGAGATGCTCTAGCTTCATATCCTCGAACACCAACACAGTCGGCGTTTCGATAGCGTTAAACACTTCGCCATTAGCCAGTGACAGCGTTTTACTCAATACATCGTAACGGCTCAGTGCTAACGACCAGCCTTTACCCAGGCCTGTGTCACCACCCAACGGGTTAAAACTCAGATTAATCGGTAACTCTGGTCCATTGAGCCCCGACGACACAAGTGCTCCTAAAGACAAAGAACACGTATACAACCCTGTACGCGCGTCCACTCCACCTGCCATAAAATCATTAAAATTAAAGGCATTGGAGTAGACATTTTTGGACTGACTCATCCTGAGTCTCCTTTTTGACTAACACATTATCTTCAGCCACCCCATATCAAATACGGTCAATGTCAAATACCACTGAATAATCATTTAAATGATGATCACCCAACTCCTCATTAGACGCATTAATATCTACACGCTCACCATTTTTATGATTTATCGAAACCCGAACAACAAACCAATGCTCCGTGCCATAGACATCCATCAGCGAAAAGATAATACCCCCCCTACTTTTATTAACATCACTCAACTTATAGATAGCACTGAGCACGGCAGTCTGCCCACTCTGTGGCTGTGTGTTATCCACCAACGCATCAAAATAACCTGCCAACTGAGAACCCAAAACGCCCATGTATTTTTCATCGTCTTCAAGGTGATATCGCAAAGGATTTCTTGTGTTCACACCTGCTGAATGACTGAATGCCATCCCTGTTAACATACCCGTCAGCAATTCGCCCCCTACCAAAGGGATTTGCTTTCGGCCTTCGGCAGCAGGAAAAAGCTCTACGGTGTGCACGTCAAAGGTATTCAGAAGACCTTTATGCCTCTTCACAAGGAAATCGCTCATTGGGTAAGTAACTGGCAACTTCCCAATTAACGTCACGCTGCTGTCTCTGTCGCCAAAGTTGCCCGTCCTGTTGGACCTGATAACTTCACCATCCATGGTCACTTCAGCGGCTATTTGGGTGCTGTCGGCGCGGGTGGTTGAGACCCAGAACGTCAGCACATGCGGCGGCGACACCTCAGTGTCTGTAGGCTCTACAGTCATGCGTGCAAACGCACCTGGGATTTCATGCACAAAGTTGTTTTCTTGCTTGCTGCTTGCCCAACTGCGGGACAATATCTGACCCACATGGACCAATGGCCGCTCATCATTGGCCAGTGGCTGGCTACCGTTGTAATGGATCAGTTTTACCGTGTTCAAAATCTCATCAGGCAACGCCACTTCATTCGCTTGCTCATCCAAGCCCGAAATAATAACAAGCACCTTAACTTGCATACGCCCGTTTGCGTATAAAGACCGACTGCGGGTCGAGGCTGCTGCATCAAACTTAACCTCGAGCCTTCCTATTTTCAATTTAGTGTCCGCGGGTGCAGACGGAGCGTTATAAGCAGGGTTGATAGCTTCTCTTACGTTCATTATTCAATGTCCTATATAAATACATCAGCGCATCCATTGCACTGACTTGCGCCCTCAGTGTAACCAAAAAAAACCAATGAACCAGACCGCCCAAAGATACATTATTAAAAATCTAGCAAGCACCTGTAAGCAGATATATCAAAGTAAAAGACAATATCTAACGCGCTCACTCCCACCCTCTTTCCCAGAAACACCATCTTATCCGCGACAATTAAATTTTCCCTTCTTTTTGAGAGACATTACCCACATCAAAGGGCACCATTACAACACAACACCCAGCCATAGTGCTCAAACCTAATCTTTATATAGATGACACCGACAAACGAATCCTTCCCACTTACAAACTAGAAAGGGCATGCAATGTGCAATATATGGATAATATTCAAAAAAACACGAGCCACTGACTTCAGCGACTCGCTTTACAACTCCACACGCCCGTCGACAACCAACAATTTTAATGTTCGTCGTTATAAACGAACTTGGGCATTTCCCAGTTAAAGCGAATGGCTAGCAGACGCAATAATAAACCGCCGAACAGCGTGACGAAAATCGCCTGTTCGTTGGGCATTTCCCAGTAAGTGCACAGCAAGAAACACCAAGCAGCTGCAAAGGACACGCTGGCATACAGCTCGCGACGGAAGATCAACGGAATGTCGTTGCAGAAGATATCGCGCAGGATGCCGCCAAACACACCGGTTATCACTCCGCTCACCGAGGCCACCAACATGCCTTGGCCCATTTCAAGTGCAGTCATGCAGCCGATCAGGGTAAAGGCCACAAGCCCAAGGGCATCAAGCACCAAAAACAGCGAGCGTAAATGGCGCATCAGCGGTGCGATAAAAATCGTAACCAGTGCGGCAAACGTGGTGAGTACCAAGTATTCCGGGTGCTTGACCCACGTCAGTGGGTAATGGCCCAACAGCATGTCTCGTACCGAACCACCGCCCAGCGCAGTGACGCACGCAATCAGCACCACACCAAACCAGTCCATGCCCCGACGCCCGGCAGACAACGCCCCGGTCATGGCTTCTGCGGTAATGGCAACTAGATAGAGCATCAGCAACATGGCGGCAATCCTTGCAAGAAGGCGCGCAGTCTACTCATTCGGCGCGAGCACCAAAAGGGGGCAGTACAAGCCGCTTTCTTGTGGCAGCCCCCGCTGGCCGCAATCTTATAAAAAATCACAAGATCGCAGCCTGCAGCAGCGCCTACAAAATCGGCTTAGAACTTGATGAAGTGTTTGCGGTAGTGCTGCAACTCGGCAATCGACTCGCGAATGTCATCCAGCGCCAAATGCGTGCCTTTTTTCACCAGGCTGTCGCGCACCTCGGGCGCCCAGCGGGCAACCAGTTCTTTGAGCGTGGAGACATCAAGGTTGCGGTAGTGGAAGTAGCTCTCGAGGGTTTTCATGTGGGTGTACAGGAAGCGGCGATCCTGACAGATGCTGTTACCGCAGATCGGCGACTTGCCTTTTGGCACCCATTGCTCAAGAAACGCAATGGTCTGCGCCTCTGCTTCGGCCATGCTGGTGGTGCTGTCTTTGACGCGCTGGGTCAGGCCGCTGCCGCCGTGGGTGCGAGTGTTCCATTCATCCATACGGGCCAGCACTTCGTCGCTGTGGTGAATGGCGATTACGGGGCCTTCAGCCAAAATATTGAGGTTGCTGTCGGTGACGATGGTGGCCATTTCAATAATGACGTCGTTGTCAGGGTCCAGACCAGTCATTTCCAGGTCGATCCAAATCAGGTTCTGCGGGTTGTTCATAAAGGCCTCCATAGCTTAGTTGTGCAGTTTAGCTTAGGCGTGCAGCCCTCGTGCTAAACTCGCCAGCGTTTTACCCTCCTTATCGTTTTATCAACACGGAACACCCATGGCCAAACGCCAGCTCAATCGCCGCCAAAACTGGCGCATCGAAAAGATCCAAGGTGAGCGCGCTGCCCGCGCCGCCAAACGCGAATCCAGTGCCGTCGAAGCGCTTGAAGGCGGTGACTTAGGTCCCGAGCAGCTCGGTCTGGTGATCGCGCACTTCGGTGTGCAGGTCGAAGTTGAAGCCCAGGAAGGCGAGCTGAAAGGCCAGATGTTCCGTTGCCACTTGCGCGCTAACCTGCCCGCATTGGTCACTGGTGACACAGTCGTCTGGCGCGCAGGCAATCAAGGGATTGGCGTTATCGTCGCCCAATTGCCGCGCAAAACTGAGCTGTGCCGTCCTGACAGCCGTGGCCAGCTCAAGCCTGTGGCAGCTAACGTTGACATGATCGTGATTGTGTTCGCGCCAATGCCCGAACCTCACGCCAACTTGATCGACCGTTATTTGGTGGCCGCTGAGCACGCCGGGATTCGTCCGCTGCTGCTGCTCAACAAGGCTGACTTGATCGACGATCAAAACTCGCCAGCGCTCAATGCTCTGCTAGGTGTTTATCGCCAGTTGGGCTATCCGGTGCTGGAAGTGTCGGCCCATCACGGTGATGGCATGCAGCAGTTGCAAGCGCAACTGGACGGCCATATCAGCGTGTTTGTGGGTCAATCGGGCGTGGGTAAATCGTCTCTGGTCAACAGCCTGCTGCCCGAGGTCAATCTGCGCGTTGGGCCGCTGTCGGAAATCTCGGGGCAAGGGACGCACACCACCACCACTGCGCGGTTGTTCCACTTCCCGGGCGGCGGCGAACTGATCGACTCCCCGGGGATTCGCGAGTTTGGTTTGGGCCACGTGAGCCGGGCCGATGTTGAGGCCGGTTTTATCGAGTTCAACGACTTGATCGGCCGCTGCCGTTTCCGTGACTGCAAGCACGACCGCGAGCCGGGCTGTGCGTTACTGATGGCTTTGGAAGATGGCCGCGTGCAGCAACAACGCATGAACAGCTATCGTTCGATCATCGCCAGCTTGCCTGAGTCCAGCTACTAAACAGGCAGCCCCTGCTGGAGCGAGCACGCTCGCTCCAGCGTTGATCACGGCTTGATCGGTGCTGGCGCCTTGTCGTCAAACAGGTTCAGCTTTTCCCGCTCTTCGTGCATGGCAGGCGGTTGTTGATCGGCTGGCAACGTGATCGGGTCAATCGGCGTGGTCGGCGTTTCAGCTTTCGCCGCATCAGCACCTTGCTCACCTTCAATCGCACGCTGCGCCTTTTTGGTCAGCACCACGATGTCGATTCGACGATTGACCGGGTTCAACGGGTCAACCTTGTCAAACAACACAGATGAGGCATACCCCACAATTCGCGCGACCTGATCTTGCGGGTAGCTGCCAGCCACCAAAGCACGGCGGGCGGCATTGGCACGGTTGGCCGACAACTCCCAGTTACCGAATTCCGTATCGCTGGCATAAGGCGTGGCATCGGTATGACCACTGATGCTGACCTTGTTAGGCACGGCTTTGATGGTGTCTGCCATTGCCAGCAAGATGTCTTCAAAGTAGGGCTTGAGCCGCGCGCTGCCCACATCAAACATTGGGCGATTTTCGGCGTCCATGATCTGAATCCGCAGGCCGTCCGGGGTGATCTCAAACAACAACTGGTCTTTGAACTTGCGCAGTTGCGGGTTTTCTTCAACCTTGTTCTGTAACTCTTGCAACAGCAATTCGAGACGCTCTTTCTCGACCTGCTCCGCCATGCCTTCGACCTGATCAGTGTCGACCGTGATCTTGTCCGGCTGCGGCTGCATTTTTTGCTCGGGGTTCAGGGTGTTATCCGGCGCCATCGTTGGCGTGCCGCCCAAGTCGATGATGTAAGGCGTACCACTTTCTGAAAACCCGATCGGGTCTTTGAAGTAACCGGCAATCGCGATTTTTTGTTCTGGCGTGGCCGTGGACAACAGCCATAGCACCAGAAAGAACGCCATCATCGCCGTAGCAAAGTCAGCGAAAGCGATTTTCCAGGCGCCACCGTGGTGGCCCGCTGCAAAGCGCTTGACGCGCTTAATAATGATTGGCTGGTTGTTTTCCATGACTTAGCGACCGCGAACCACTTGTTCCAGCTCCATAAAGCTTGGACGGTGCTTGGGATACAGCACTTTGCGTCCAAACTCGACCGCCAGCGATGGCGGCATGCCCGAGGCCGAGGCCACCAGCGATGCTTTGATTGACTCGTAGACGTTCAGTTCTTCTTTGGCATCGTGCGCCAGTGACGTCGCCAACGGGCCGAAGAAGCCATAGGCCGCCAAAATACCAAAGAACGTACCGACCAACGCGGCGCCAACGTGCATACCAATCGCAGCTTGGTCGCCCTCACCCAACGAAGCCATCGTCACAACGATACCCAGCACCGCCGCCACAATACCGAAGCCCGGCATGCCATCGGCAATCCCGGTGACAGCGTGGGACGGGTGCTCCAGCTCTTCTTTCATGCTGAACAGCTCCATGTCGAACAAGCCTTCCAGCTCGTGCGGGGCCATGTTGCCCGACGACATGATGCGCAGGTAATCGCAGACAAACGCAGTCATGCGCTCGTCTTTAAGCACTGCGGGGTATTTGGCGAAGATTGGGCTAGCGGCCGCGTCTTCAATATCGCCCTCGATGGCCATCATGCCTTCGCGGCGACTTTTGTTGAGAATCTCGTAAACTAGACCCAGCACTTCAAGATAAAAGGTGTGGGTAAACCGCGAGCCGAACATGCCAAGTGATTTTTTGATCACGTGCATGGTCATATAACCGGGGTTAGCCTGCAGGAAGGCACCGAAGGCCGCCCCGCCAATAATCAAGACCTCAAACGGTTGGATCAATGCACCGATCTTGCCGTGGGAAAGTACGTATCCGCCAAGAACACTCGCGAACACGACAATGATGCCGATAATTTTAGCCATAGGAATAAAGGTACTTACTGAGTCGGGTTCAAGGTCATATTCGCAGGAGAGTAAAAACTCTTCTTCTCCTTATCGGCGAAACTGCGCCAGACTATAGGCCGTAAAGGCGAAAAGCCAGTTGGGCCCATTCCGGGCGTGTAAACAACGGATTAAAAGCGCGCTCCCATCATGGCAAATGAAACCACCACAGCGACCAACATTCCTTCTACCCTCGAAGCCTGGGTCAAACAGCTCGACGCTGTTCGCCTGCCCATTGCGCAGGACAGTCACGATCAGGTTTGCAAGGCGATCAACGACAATCGCCGCTCATTGCGCGAAATTGCCGAGCTTATGCAAGACAGCCCCGCGCTGGCGCTGAGCCTGATCCGCGAGGCTAATCACCACACGCATGGCAGCCTGAGCGAACCCGCCGAGAGCCTTGAAGTGGCGATCAACCGACTAGGTCTGACCCGTACGCAAGAACTGATGGAGCGTCTTCCCGCGCTACCTACGGAAGAAATCCCACAGGCATTTCGACAAATTCAACTGATTAGCCAGCATGCTGCGCAACAAGCCAGCGGGTTATTCGCCAATCGTTTAGCGCGTCTGTGGCAAGAAATTTATTGGGGCAGCTTGCTGTTTCTGTCGCCATTGTGGGCGATGGCTCTGACTCATCCCGAACAGCTCGAAGAATGGGAGCTGCGGGTGATTCACAAGGGCGAATGCGCGAGCAAGGTTGAGCAAAAACTGTTCGGTGTGCGCTTGTTTGAGATCTGCCGTTCACTGGCTGAGTTGTGGCGCCTGCCTGCGTGGGTGCTGCAAGGTTACGCAGTCATCACCGATGAGCAGCGCACGCTGGTCAAAGTGCTGCACATCGCCCGCGACAATCATCATCGCCTGCGCCAGCAACAACGTCTGGACGCTGATCCGTCGCTGCGGCGCTGGCTCAACCAGCCAGCCAATACAGTGTTGTTGGCAAACGGCCTGGCGTTATCGGCGCAGCAAGCGTGGGATACGCCGCACAACCTGCGCTGGCAATACCTGACCAGCCTGTACCTGCAAATACCGCTGGATGACTTACAGCAACAGGTTCACCAAAACGCCGCCAGCAGCGGGCGTTATCACGCAATGCCCGATTTGTGGCACCCGGCCGAGGCACTTGTCTGGCCTTGGGACATGCGCCGCGTGCATCGCGGCCTGCTGCCAGCCCCACCGCCCTCCGCAGAAGCGCTGGTGGTATGGCGCAAACACTGCGGGGAGTTACTCGCCGAGCCGAGTGCATTTACCAACTCGATGCACCTGACCACCTGCGCCCGTGACGCACTGGTGGCGTGTGGCATGCGCCGGGTCATTTTGTTGATGGCCGATAAAACGTCCACCACCCTACGCGCCCACCAAGTGGCCGGCTTGCCCAAAGCGGCTTTCGACCTCAACCTGGACGTCACCCAAAGCCCCGGCCTGCGGCGCTTACTGACGCAGCCCGCGCAAATTCGCCTCACCCCCGAAAACAACGCACAGATTTCTGCAGCCTTGCCCAACAACCTGCGCAACCTGTTCCCCGGCGAGCATTTGCTGCTACGGTCACTGAGCAATAACGGCCGCGTTGTGATGCTGGTGCTGGCAGACCAAGGTGGCGGCCCGCTTTCAGAGATCACCGTGCAGGCGTTTGGTAAAACAGCGCAATGCATTGAAAAAGCTCTGAACAGCTTTACTACGCGCGGGCGCTAGCGGTTACGTTACAATTTGCCCCTTTTTCGCTCTGGAGACCTCACATGCCTGACTTCTCTGGCTTGCCGTTAGTCATTGAGCCTCGCGACCTGCTCGCTCGGCTTGATGCTCCACACTTGATTTTGGTCGACCTGAGCAGTGCCGCTCGCTATGAGGCGGGGCATATAGCAGGGGCTCGTTTCATCGACCCCAAGCGCACGCAACTGGGCCAGCCTCCAGCGCCCGGCCTGTTGCCGACTCAAGCGTCGCTTCAAACGCTGTTTGGCGAATTGGGGCACAACCCCAATGCAATCTACGTGGTGTATGACGATGAAGGCGGCGGCTGGGCCGGGCGCTTTATCTGGCTGCTGGATGTGATCGGGCACAAAAACTATCACTATCTGGACGGCGGCATTCACGCGTGGATCGCCGAAGGTTATGAGCTGACTCAAGACGTGCCACCGGCTGTTGCCAAGCACGTTGCCCTGACCTTGCATGACGAGCCCACCGCAACCCGTGAATACCTGCAAAGTCGTTTGGGTGCCGCCGATCTCGCGATTTGGGACGCACGCAGCGCAGCTGAATACACCGGCGAAAAAGTGCTGGCAGCCAAGGGTGGACACATCCCCGGCGCCAAACATTTCGAATGGACCTCAGGCATGGACAAAGCCCGCAGCCTGCGTATTCGCACCGACATGGCCCAGATCCTCAACGATCTGGGCATCAGCAAAGACAAAGAAGTCATTACCCACTGCCAGACTCACCACCGCTCTGGCTTTACGTATCTGGTCGCCAAATCGCTCGGTTATCCTCGCGTTAAAGGCTATGCCGGTTCTTGGGGCGAATGGGGCAACCACCCCGATACGCCTGTAGAACTGCCTGTAAAAAATTAAGGACTTGTAATGAAAAAGCGTTTGTTCCTCCTGAGTCAGTACCTGTTACCGCATCACCTGTTGTCCCGTCTGGCCGGCTGCGTAGCCGAATGCCGCGTGCGCTGGTTCAAAAATGCGTTCACCACCTGGTTCGCCAAGCGTTATCAAGTGGACATGTCTCAGGCCCTGATTGAAGACGTCACCGCGTACGAGCACTTCAACGCCTTCTTCACCCGCGCCTTGAAAGACGGCGCACGCCCGCTGGACCAAACCCCCGGCGCAGTATTGAGCCCGGCCGATGGCGCCGTCAGCCAACTTGGCCCCATTGAGCATGGCCGCGTGTTTCAGGCCAAAGGCCATAGCTACAGCGTGCTGGAGCTGGTGGGCGGCGATCCGGCCGTGGCAGCACCGTTTATGGGCGGCGACTTTGCCACCATTTACCTGTCGCCCAAGGACTACCACCGCGTTCACATGCCATTGGCGGGCACCCTGCGCGAAATGATTTACGTGCCGGGCCGACTCTTCTCGGTCAACCAAACCACAGCCGAAAACGTGCCCGAGCTGTTTGCTCGCAACGAACGTGCGGTGTGCATTTTTGATACCGAGCGTGGCCCAATGGCTGTCGTGCTGGTTGGGGCGATGATCGTCGCGTCGATTGAAACCGTGTTTGCAGGTTTGGTGACGCCGCCTAAGCGCGAGCTGAAAACCTTCCGTTACGACGAAGCCGCCCGTGCGCCCATCCACTTGGAAAAAGGGGCCGAACTGGGTCGCTTCAAGTTGGGTTCTACTGCGATCGTGCTGTTTGGCCCTGAGCAGGTGAAATGGGCCGAGAACATGACGGCGGGAACGCCGGTCATGATGGGACAAAGCATGGGTGCCCCGGTTAACGCGGCGTAACACCCGCCGCCCCGTAGGCGTTGGCGAAGGCTTCGATCATCCAACAGATCGCAGCTTTCGCCAGCGCTTACAGGTCAGGGATTAGCCCTGGCTGTTGCGGTCGCGCTGACCCAACAGGTACAACACACCATCAAGCCCCAATGTTGAAATCGCATGCTTGGCCGATTTTTTCACCAGCGGCTTTGCACGAAACGCGACACCCAACCCGGCAATGGCAAGCATTGGCAAGTCATTGGCGCCATCACCGACCGCAATGGTCTGCTCCAGGCTCAGGCCTTCCTTTTGTGCCAGCTCGCGCAGCAAATCTGCCTTGCGCTGAGCGTCAACAATCGGCTCGACCGCTACGCCTGTGACCTTGCCGTCGACCACTGCCAGCTCATTAGCAAACACGTAATCAATGCCCAGCTTGGCCTGCAACTGTTTGGCAAAGTAGGTAAAGCCGCCAGACAAGATCGCAGTTTTGTAGCCCAGCCGCTTAAGCTCAGCGAACAGCACTTCTGCGCCTTCGGTCAAACGCAACGATGCACCAATGGCGTCCAACACCCCTACGTCCAGACCTTTAAGCAACGCCAGACGCTCTTTGAAGCTGGCCTTAAAGTCCAGCTCGCCAGCCATTGCGCGCTCGGTGATTTCGGACACCTTGTCACCCACACCCGCTGCCTTGGCCAACTCGTCGATCACTTCGGCTTCGATCAGGGTCGAGTCCATGTCGAACACCGCCAAGCGGCGATGACGACGGAACAGGGTGTCTTCTTGTAGCGCGATATCCACGTTCAGCTCTTGAGCCAAATTGAAGAACGCTGTGCGCAAACTGGCAATGTCAGTCGGCTCGCCACACACACGCAACTCAATGCAGCTTTTGCTCAGATGAGTCGGGGCGTCCAGCGGTACGCGCCCTGACAAGCGATCGGTCTGCTCAATGTTCAGACCGTGCTGACTGATCACTGACGTCACGCGCTGCAATTCATGGGCTGTCACTCGGCGACTCATCAGTGTCACCACATGACGCTTCTGGCTTTGCTCATTCACCCAATGCTTGTAGCGGTCTTCAGTAATAGGGTCAAAACGCAGTTGCAGGCCCTCTTTGGCAATCAGAGGCTGGATGCCTTGAAGCACCGACGCTACCTGCTCGGCTTGCGCAATTTCAACCAAAAAACCTAACGACAAAACACCGTGGATGACGGCCTGACCAATGTCGAGAATGTTCACACCATTGCTGGCCAGTACGCCGGTAATGGCTGCAGTGAGACCCGGACGGTCCTCACCCGTGATGTTTATCAGGACGATTTCGCGCAAGGCACACCCCCATTCACTAAAAAAAACGCATTCTACCCACTTTCAGTGACCATCGGGCATCGCCAAGGCTTTGCCGCCTCAGGGCTGCTCGCTATACTGCGCTCCAACTTAACGGACTAAGAGCCGCGCTCAGTGAACCGGCCATTGCCTGTCAAAACCGATAACTTCTTTCTGCTGATCTTCCGGGCCCTGCGCGATCGTCGCATTCCGCTTGCTCTGCGTATTGCCAGCCACAACGTGATTTTGGTCGCCTTGGCGTTGGTCATTTACGCGGTGGTCATGGGCCTGCAATTCAAGCAAGCCATGCACGAGCAAGCCGATGCGCTGGGGCAGAGCCTGACCACGCAAACCGCCACCTCGGCAACTGAACTGCTGGTGTCCAACGACATCCTCAGCCTCAACGTGCTGCTCAACAACCTGACTAAAAACCCGCTGGTGGCCCACGCCGCTATTTATAGCGTCGATAACCGCATCCTCGCCGAAGCCGGTCAGCGCCCCAAAACCGGCTTGCTGGGCGAAGCCGAAGGCGTTTATCAAACCAAGATCACCTTTCAGGATGTAACGGCCGGGCACCTGCGTATCAGCCTGGACATGAACCAGTTCGAACAGCCGATGACCATCAGCCTGCAAAGCATGGGCATCCTGAGCGCCATTTTGCTTGCACTGGCGCTGGCCTTGAGCCTGCGTTTGGGCCGGCACATTACGACGCCTTTGCTGCAACTGCGCGTGTGGTTGCGCGAACCAGACCCGTACACACCTGCGGTTAATCGCCAAGACGAAATCGGCGATTTGGCACGTCAACTGCACACCCGTCTCGCACCTGCGGCGCCAGAACCGGAGCCAGAGCCAGAGGCGGATTACGACGAAGAAGAGGCCGAAGACAACGAGCCAACCTTCGAAGTGCGCAGCCTGCGCGACCCTACTTTCGACGAAAAACCGGCCATGCCCGCCCCTAAAGCGGCACCGCGCCAGTTAATCAGCACCGAAGAAGACGAAACCGACGAAGAAGACCCGTTCGCTGACCTGCGTGACAGCAGCCCAGCCAACGCTGCACCCACGTCGCAGGCCAAGCCGCAACCGGTGGTTCCATCAGTGCCACAACCAAGCGCCGTCCTGGCGGTGCAATTGGGCGCACAGGAACAACTGCGACGCTTACCCCGCGCCCGCTTGATGGAACTGCTGCAGCGTTATCGCGATTGTCTGGATCAGGCCGCCTCTCTGTATCAAAGCGAACTGCACACGCTGAACGATGGCAGCACATTGATGTTGTTCCACAGCGAAGACAGCGGCGACGATTACCTGACTAACGCCATCTGCTGCGGTGAACTGCTGCGCGCTCTGGGGCACGCCTTGCAAATCGAAGTGGCAGACAGCGGCATCACCTTACAATTGCAGTTGGGCCTGGTGCTGGGCGAGGGCCTCAGTGGTTTGAGCCAGATCGACCTGCTGCTGACCGAAACCGCGCAAGACGCCCTGGCTCTGTCGCAACACAGCCGCAACCTGCTGCTGGTTGAGCGTCAAATCAGCGACGATCCGCTGATCCGTCAACGCGCACGTATTCGCCCGATTGCCAGCCCAGAAGGTGCTTGCTGCGTTGAGCGCCTGATGGAGCCCTACCCATCAATGCTCGAACGCCAACTGGCGCGCATGCACGAGACTCGCGAGTAAAAAGCCTGCGACAGCTGTTGCGAAAACAGGGCCTGCGCAGCCATTGATTGCGCGACCAAGGCCCTGAAGTTATCCACAAAAAATCCCGCACATGTGCGGGATTTTTCGTTTCGGCCGACAGGCTCAGAAGCGGAACACTTCCATGTCAGTGCGAATCGGTGAAGCCATAGGGATTCTTGGCTTTTCGACATCTGCCTTGGGTGCAGGTTTTGGCTCCGGCTTGCGGGCTTCAACCACAGGCGGTTGGTTGGCCAGCGGCTTGAGTGCTACCGCTAATTGCTCGCTCAATTGCTGTAACAACTGGCCTTGGGCCTTGACCTGATCTGCCGTGCTGCCTTCGTGCGGCTGCTCCAGATGGATCATGCGGTTGTCACGTACTTGCCCGCGACGGTCGATCAAACGCCATTGAGCATCCAAAATAGCGGGCTGCGACTTGCCAGAGTCAAGTCGGGTAATCGACAGCAAGACTTGCACATCAGGGGTAAAACCCGCAGTGGCCGGGGCCAGCACGACGCGCTGACTGTCAAGCCGCCACGCCAGTTGGCGTACCAGCAGTTGATCGATGTCCGCCGACAAGCTGCCCGCCCAACGACCATCAGTGGCAGCACTCAGGCTGCCATCGGCCTGACGCTGCAACAGGGTTTCACGTTGCAGGTAGTCAGCCACGGTCACCGGGCCAAGCAATACGGCCATGCCAGCGCTTTGCGTTGGCTGGCCTGGGGTACCGCTGTCTAGCTGATACAAGGACGCTGGCTGGTGCACGCTGCACCCCGCCAGACCAAGCACACCAGCCAGCAACACAATTAAAGGAAGGCGCAGAACGTTCATCATTCCATCCAGGTGGTCGCGAATGGGCGAGCCACAGTGTGATTCTCGAGAAATTCGTAGGGCACATCGCCATGGGCGTGGCCTCAAGTGCGCCATATCATCCGCGAATATCAGGCACGACTCCAGCGCTGTTGCGCCGATCTACGCGATAAAACGCAGATCGAGCGCTCTAAACAGCCTTAATTGGGAGTTTCTACCAATAACGCGTCGACACGCTGGAAGCCGCGAGGCAATTTATTACCCCGTCGCCCACGCTCGCCTTTGTAGTGTTCAAGGTCGTCAGCCTTAAGCGACAAGGTGCGCTTACCGGCCTGCAACACTAATGTCGCGTTGTCCGGCAGTACCGCGATGTCGGTAACGTACTCTTCACGGCTTGCCACGCGATCCCCGGGAATGCCGATGATCTTGTTGCCTTTGCCCTTACCCAGCTGCGGCAAGTCGCTGACTTTAAAGATCAGCAAGCGCCCTTCAGTGGTCACAGCGGCCAACCAGTTGTGCTCGCGATCAGCCACCGGACGCGGCAGCATGACTTGCGCGCCTTTTGGCAGGCTGAGCAACGCTTTACCCGCTTTGTTTTTGGCTTGCAGGTCTTCACCTTTGACCACAAAACCATAACCGGCATCAGAAGCGATCACGTACAGCGAGTCGTCTTCAGGCAGCAATACGCACTCAAACGTTGCACCCGGTGGCGGCGTAAGACGCCCGGTCAACGGCTCGCCTTGGCCCCGTGCCGACGGCAAGGTATGCGCTGCGACCGAGTAACTGCGCCCGGTGGAGTCAATAAACACGGCAAACTGGTTGGAGCGCCCGGCCGCAGCGGTTTTGTAACCATCCCCGGCCTTATAGGACAAACCAGTCGCATCAAGGTCGTGACCTTTACCGCAACGTACCCAACCTTTTTCAGACAGCACAACGGTAACGGGCTCAGTCGGTATCAGCTCGTTTTCCGACAGGGCTTTGGCTTCTGTACGCGACACAATCGGTGAACGGCGGTCATCGCCATAGGTGTTTGCGTCGGCCAGCAACTCAGTGCGCACCAGCTTCTTGAGCTTGGTCTCGCTGCCCAGCAAAGCTTGCAGCTTGGCTTGCTCTTTACGTAGCGCGTCCTGTTCGTCGCGCAGTTTCATCTCTTCAAGACGTGCCAATTGGCGCAAGCGCGTGTCGAGGATGTAATCGGCCTGAGTTTCAGTCAGACCAAAGCGCGCAATCAGCTCCGCTTTGGGGTGTTCCTCGGTACGAATGATGTGAATCACTTCGTCCAGGTTCAGGTACGCGGTGAGCAAACCGTCCAACAGGTGCAGGCGGCGCTCGACTTTATCGAGGCGGAACTGCAAGCGGCGGCGCACCGTATTAATACGGAACTCCAGCCACTCCACCAACAAAGCGCGCAGGTTTTTCAGCTGGGGCTTGCCGTCCAAACCAATGATGTTGATGTTGACCCGGAAGGTCGACTCCAGCTCAGTCACAGCGAACAAATGCTGCATCAGCTCATCGAGATCTACCTTGTTGTTACGCGGAATGATCACGATGCGGCATGGGTTTTCGTGGTCTGACTCGTCGCGCAAGTCAGTCACCATCGCCAGCTTGGTCGGCTTGGCTTGCATCAGCGCGGCGATTTGCTCCAGCACCTTGGCGCCGGACACTTGGTGCGGCAACGCCGTTACAACAATGTCGCCGTCTTCAACGTGATACACGGCACGCATGCGCACCGAGCCGCGCCCCGTTTGGTAGATCTTCAGCAGATCCGCGCGCGGGGTAATGATTTCAGCTTCAGTCGGGTAGTCCGGGCCTTGAATGTGTTCACACAATTGCTCAACGGTCGCCTTGGGCTCGTCGAGCAAGCGCACACAGGCGGTAGCAACTTCACGCAGGTTATGTGGCGGCACATCTGTGGCCATACCCACCGCGATGCCAGTGGTGCCATTGAGCAGGATATTCGGCAAACGTGCAGGCAATACCGCAGGTTCGTCCATCGTGCCGTCAAAGTTCGGCACCCAGTCAGCCGTGCCCTGGCCCAGCTCGCTGAGCAGCACTTCGGAGTAACGAGACAAGCGTGCTTCGGTGTATCGCATGGCCGCGAAGGACTTGGGATCATCCGGCGCACCCCAGTTACCCTGACCATCGACCAAGGTGTAGCGATAGCTAAACGGCTGCGCCATCAGCACCATTGCTTCGTAACACGCCGAGTCGCCGTGCGGGTGGAACTTGCCCAGAACGTCACCGACCGTACGGGCCGATTTTTTGTGCTTGGAGTCTGCGTCCAACCCCAATTCGCTCATGGCGTACACAATACGCCGCTGTACAGGCTTAAGACCGTCGCCGATGTGCGGCAAGGCCCGATCCATGATCACGTACATGGAGTAGTTGAGGTAGGCCTGTTCTGTGAAGTCGGCCAGTGACCGGCGTTCTACGCCGTCCAGGCTGAGATCAAGGGAGTCGCTCATGCGGACCTCATTCAGTTCGTTGTCTGGCGCAGCAGCATGGTGCCGCCGCGCTGAGTAAATTCAAGTTTTTTCAAAGCGCTCATGCCCAGCAGCACTTGTTCGCCTTCAAGCCCCGGAGCCGCCACGGCACGCACGTCGCGCAGCACAATGGCACCCAGTTGCAGGCGATCAATTTGAGTTCGGTAACCCTGAGCCCGGCCATTGGCGGTGCTCAAGGTAACGGGCGCGCCTTTGGGCAGCGCCAGTTGCTGGGCCAAATCCAGCGGAACCGCCACATCGGTGGCTCCGGTATCGAGTAAAAATTGCACGGGCACGTTGTTAATTCGTCCGCTGGCAACAAAGTGCCCCTGCGTATTGCCCAGCAACGTGACTTCGATATAACCCTCGCCTTGCTGCGAGGAGACCTCGGTGTTGGGGTTTTCTTGATGCTGCTCCCAGCGCCCGAAAAACTGGGTCGCCAAATACAAGCCGGCGCACCAGGCCAGAATCATAAAGATGCGCCCTGCGCCCTTACCCGGTGCTTGCTGGCTCATGATTTGGCGCCCCAACCACCTTGTGGCGCTGCAAAGCGCCAAACAACAGGCCGCTTCTCGCCATCGGCGCGCACATGGTTGCCGTTATCAACACCGATCCACACGCCCTTGGCATCCAAGCTCAAAGCCTCCGCGTTGCCGTAAGCCGATTTGTATCGGCGGGCATCGGTTAATGCGTCATTGGCAAATGACCAGCAGCGCTCAACTTCGCCCGTGCTCGGGGTGCGACGGCAAATGCGATAGGCCATGCGCTCAAGGGTGAACAACTTGCCCTCAAACAACGCCAGATCGGCAAAGTCCTTTTGTTGCGCCCGAACTTTGAGCTGTGGCGGGGCTTGCTCAAGCCCGCCCTCGCTCATCAAGACGC
Source organism: Pseudomonas sp. E315 (assembly GCF_055406205.1). Taxonomy (NCBI): domain Bacteria; kingdom Pseudomonadati; phylum Pseudomonadota; class Gammaproteobacteria; order Pseudomonadales; family Pseudomonadaceae; genus Pseudomonas; species Pseudomonas sp. E315. Next base: position 54,902 of record NZ_JBUZPJ010000006.1, read on the forward strand.
AGCCGCCCTCGCACTCCCACACACTCTGCTGCTTGCGAATGGTCAATAAACCCCGGCGTTCACGCTCGGCAGCCAACCAGATTTGATTGCCTTGCGGGTTGACAGCAATGCCTTCAAACAGCGCATTGAAATGCAGCAACATGCCGCTGGCGCGCGCTTGTCGCACCAGCGCCGAGTCGATCTTGAGCCACGCAGGTGAGCCCGTTTGCGGGATGTTGAGCACCGCCGCATAAGACTCGCTGACCACATACCGATTGCCCGCGTCGTCGCAGGTAATCCCTTCAAAATCCAGATCGCCGCCGCGCAACGGGCTAATGGCTTTACCCATCATGCGCACGCCCCAGGGCAAGCCGCTTTCAGGAGGCGACGGCACATTAAGGGCCAACGGCTCGGCGTGCCACAGGGCATAGCGGGTATCAAGGCGATAAATTTGATCATCATCGCGATCAGACACCGCCCACATCTCGCCCTGACACAGCGCCAGCCCCGACAGGTTGCGACCGCGCATACCTTCAACCGGATGCTCGGCCTGCAACGCCAGCTCAGGCCAGGCTTGGGCCATTACTGGCGTTGCGACCACACAGAGCAACGCCAGCAAGGCACTGCGCATCAGGCCAGCACCTGCGCGAGGTTACCTTTGGATTCCAGCCAGGACTTGCGATCACCTGCGCGTTTTTTAGCCAGCAGCATGTCCATCATTTCTGAGGTAGCGGCAAAGTCTTCCAGCGTCAGTTGCACCAAGCGACGGGTGTTCGGGTCCATCGTGGTTTCACGCAGTTGCGGAGGGTTCATTTCACCCAGCCCCTTGAATCGCGTGACCTGCGGCTTGCCGCGCTTTTTCTCGGCTACCAGACGATCCAAGATCCCGTCACGCTCGGCTTCGTCCAGCGCGTAGAAAATCTCTTTGCCCAGATCGATCCGGTACAAGGGTGGCATGGCGACATACACGTGACCGGCGTCCACCAACGGGCGGAAGTGCTGCACAAACAATGCACAGAGCAAGGTCGCAATGTGCAAACCATCGGAGTCGGCGTCGGCGAGGATGCAGATTTTGCCGTAACGCAGCTGGCTGATGTCTGCCGCGCCGGGGTCAACGCCAATGGCCACGGCGATGTTATGCACTTCCTGACTGGCCAGCACTTCGCTGCCATCGACTTCCCAGGTGTTGAGGATCTTGCCGCGCAACGGCAGGATCGCCTGAAACTCCTTGTCTCGTGCTTGCTTGGCCGAACCGCCAGCGGAATCACCTTCGACTAAAAATAGCTCCGAACGCATCGGGTCTTGCCCGGCGCAGTCCGCCAACTTGCCCGGCAAGGCCGGGCCTTGGGTGATGCGCTTACGCTCTACCTTTTTGCTGGCCTTAAGCCTGCGCCCGGCGTTGTTGATCGCCAGCTCGGCCAGTTGCATGCCCAGTTCGGGGTTGGCGTTGAGCCATAGGCTGAACGCATCTTTAACCACACCCGACACAAAAGCCGCCGCTTCACGCGACGACAGACGCTCTTTGGTTTGGCCAGAGAACTGAGGCTCTTGCATCTTCATCGACAGCACAAAAGCAATGCGCTCCCAGACGTCTTCAGGCGCCAGCTTCACGCCACGCGGCAACAGGCTGCGAAACTCGCAAAACTCACGCATCGCATCAAGCAAGCCCTGACGCAAACCGTTGACGTGGGTGCCGCCTTGCGCCGTCGGGATCAGGTTGACGTAGCTTTCCTGCACGCTGTCGCCGCCTTCTGGCAACCACAACAGCGCCCAATCGACGGCTTCTTTATTGCCGGCCAAGCTGCCGCAAAACGGCTCGTCGGGCAGGCGTTCAAATTCGCTGACCGCATCGACCAAATACGAGCGCAGGCCGTCTTCGTAATGCCACTCGACCTTTTCGCCGGTGCCTTTGTCTTCAAAGGAAACCAACAAACCGGGGCACAACACGGCCTTGGCCTTGAGTACGTGCTTAAGGCGGCTGACCGAAAACTTGGGCGAGTCGAAGTACTTAGGGTCTGGCGCGAAGTACACGCTGGTGCCGGTGTTGCGCTTGCCAACAGTACCGACGATTTCGAGGTCGGTGGCTTTGTAGCCATCGGCGAATGTCATTTGGTATTCGTTGCCGTCGCGCTTGACCTTGACCCGAACCTGAGTCGACAAGGCGTTGACCACCGAAATCCCCACGCCGTGCAGGCCGCCGGAGAACTGGTAGTTTTTGTTCGAAAACTTGCCGCCCGCGTGGAGCTTGGTCAGGATCAGCTCGACGCCTGACACACCTTCTTCGGGGTGAATGTCCACGGGCATGCCGCGCCCGTCATCACTGACTTCTAGCGAGTGGTCGGCGTGCAGAATGACTTGCACCGACTTGGCGTGCCCGGCCAAGGCTTCATCGACGCTGTTGTCGATGACTTCTTGGGCCAAATGGTTTGGCCGACTGGTGTCGGTGTACATGCCGGGGCGCTTGCGCACCGGGTCGAGGCCCGAGAGGACTTCGATGGCGTCGGCGTTATAAGAGCTAGCGCTGGGAGTGGCCATAAGGTCTCGTCGTTAGTCGTAAATTAAAAATTAGAGCCATTCGATGTGCGCCTTACAGCGCCGAAAAGTCGATGGCTTGATACTGTTCTGCACCGATCCCGGCAAAAGTCAGCAATGCAGGCAATTGCGCTGCGAACCCCTGGTAACTGTGATCGCCACCGGCCTGAATGCGCAAGGCACACGCTGCGTAGTACTTTTCAGCGAGACGGTAGTCCAGGGTTTCGTCGGCGGTTTGCAACCACACCTGATAACGCTGCGGGTCTTGGGGCGCCGCCACTTCCAGCTCAGCCAGAGCGGCCACGTGATCGTGGGTCAGCTCCCAGGTTTCGCCGCTGTAGAGGTTTTTTTGCGTGCCCAGATAACCGTCGAACATCCGATGCGGGCTGACGGCCGGGTTGACCAGCAAGGCTTTAAGCCCTGACTGCTCGGCCAGATACGTCGCATAGTAGCCGCCGAGCGAGCTGCCGACCAGCAATGGCCGGCCCAACTCGTTGATGGCCGCTTGCAATTGGGCCATCGCGTGGCGCGGATGATGATGCAAAGCGGGCACACGCAACTGATTGCCAAGGCCAATGCGCTGCATCAACGAGGTTAACTGCGTAGCTTTCTTCGACTCGGGGGCGCTGTTGAAACCGTGGATATACAAGATGGAACCCGACATGCAATCACTCCCGAGTACAGATTTAGCTGAACGCAGCATCAATAAAGACGCGCAGTTTAGCCTGAAGCAGGGGTAATGACTCGCTTCAAGATATTTCAGTCACCCAGGATTCAGTAATTGTCGGCGCTGTAATCGGGCTCAAACTCAAAGCTGGGCAAACGCGACACATCCGTTTGCAAAGTGCCATCAGGCAGCAAACGCAGCCAGCGATAGCCGGGCGCTTCACCGCTGACCTTAAAGTCCTTGCTACCCGGCGCAAACTGAAAGCAGGTAGAAGGCGTTGCCAGCAGCCTGACCCCGTTGCGCTGTTGGTCAAATGGCTGGTGAACATGCCCCCAAAGAACGGCTTTTACCTGCGGAAAACGCTCCAGCACGGCCCAAAACGCATTGGCGTTCAACAGACCAATCGGCTCAATCCATTCACACCCCACAGGCACTGGGTGATGGTGCAGGCTTATCAAATGATGGCGATCAGGTGCTTCGCTCAATGATTGCACCAACAACTGAAGCTGACCGTCTTCCAGATAGCCATGACTCTTCTTGCTCACGTTCGAATGCAGCAGCGTGATACGCCAGTTCCCGATATCAACCACCGGTTCTAGCAGACGGCTTTGCACCGCCGCTTCGCGCATATGGGACACATCATCATGATTGCCCGGGATCCAGCGGGCCGCTGCCGCAAGCGATTCGGTCACCTGCCGAAAATGCTGGTACGCCGCAACGCTGCCGTCTTGGGCCAAATCCCCCGTGCCCAACAGCAAATCGACAGACGGCTGCTCAGCACGAACCAGCTCTATGACCTGATGCAAGCTTTGGCGGGTATTGAGCCCCAGTAACGAACCATCCGCGCTGGCGAACAAATGGCTATCGGACAGCTGCACCAGCAGCACCGGGTCTTCGGTGGTCAGCGTGGATACACTCGGCAAGTGACTCTCCCGGTAAAAATCAGTCAGCAAAAATAGGCAGGGCAAGTTCGCGCCTGCAGGGCTTAACGCACTTCAGCGTATTCATGCCCGCAAGCCAGGCAATGGCTGAGCCACTCACCTAAAAACACATTGAGCTGCGCTTTTTCGTCGGGCTGGTGCATGGCTACATTGGGGTAAGGATAGATGCTGCGAAAACGCCGTGCATGTTCGGCGCCAATCACCTCGGCCATGCGGGCGTCGTGGTAAACCTGCACCTGCAATTCGGGCACCGGCAACCACGGCAAACTGTGTTCCTGACGCACACGCAAGGTGCTGGTGTACGGGCAGTCGAGTATCACCTCAAGGGTCAAGATGCCGAGCATCTGATCACCCTGGGTCACGGCGATCTGGCGTGCAGCAGGCTGTTGACGCATGTCGGGCAACAAACGCATCAGGCGTGCGTAATTGGCCTCGCAGGCTGCCTGCAAGCCAATCAAGTCAACCCGATAACGGTCGCGCGCCTTTTTTACACCCATAGCCCCCTCACTTCAGCGCGATTAAGCGCCAGCCACTGCAGGGCAATAATGCTCGCCGCATTGGAAATACGTCCATCTCGCACAGCTTGAAGGGCATCTTCGTACGACCAAACGGTCACTCGAATGTCCTCCGCCTCTTCATCCAAACCATGCAAGCCGCCTGCATTCGAGCTGTCGCAACGCCCCAGATACACATGCACAAATTCGGTGCTGCCACCCGGCGACGGGAAATAACGCGTGATCGGCCACAACGACGAAAACGTCAACCCGGCCTCTTCCTGGCCTTCACGGTGACCAACTGCCTCGGGCTCCTCGTCTCTGTCGATCAGCCCGGCGACCAGTTCGATCAGCCACGGATTGTCGGTTTTACCCATCGCCCCCACACGAAACTGCTCAATCAGCACCACCTCATCACGCTGCGGGTCGTAGGGCAGTACGCACACAGCATCGTGACGAATAAACACTTCGCGACTGATTTCACGGCTCATGCCACCGGCAAACAGTTCATGGCGCAGATGAACGCGATCAAGCTGGTAAAAACCTTTAAAACACTCTTCGCGTTTTACGATCTCAACAGCGCTGGGCTTAGCCTTGGTGATGTCAGTCATTGAAAACCTCTTGCTGGCGGATTCACACCGGGGTGCCCCTCGGGATCGGGCATCCTAACGCGCCTGCACCTGTCGATGCAGCCCCTTTACTGACGCGGGGATAGACGGATCGCCTGCAAACCAACTCTAATTGACACTATTGAGCTTAGTGGCGAACTGACTTATCTGTCGGCAGTCCAAGCAGCATATTTTTCACCTTTCTTTCGTTGATGAAGGACGACCATGTCGCTTTTAAAACTTGCCTCCCTGACTTGTATCGCCCTGACGCTGGGCGCTTGCCAGAGCGTATTTCAACCTTCTGCCCCCAAACCGCTGGTGCCTGTACCAGACGCGTCTGAACAGGTCAAAGCTGGTTGCAGCGGCGATGAATGCCCGTTGGTCAACATCGAAACCCTGCACTTTGCCGACGCACCAAATCTTGATGTTTTGATCGAAAAACGCTTGCTGCAAATGACTCAAAACTCGCCGGACGCCGTTTTACCGACCTCACTTGAGGCTTACCGCGAGCAGTTTTTACGCACCGCTGACAGCCGCAACAGCACCTACTTGCAGGCAAAAGTGCGCGAACAACATGACGATCTAGTGATCATTGAGCTGTCCAGTTATCTGGACACGGGTGGCGCGCATGGCATGCCCGGACGTGGGTTCATCAACTACTCGCGCAAAAACCAAAAAGAAGTGACCTTGCAAGACATGCTGTTGCCGGGTCAGGAGCAAGCCTTTTGGGGCGCCGGTAAAGTAGCCCACAACAATTGGTTGATCAGCACAGGTCAGGGCAGCGATTCAGAGTTCGTCAAAAACTGGCCCTTCCAGAAAACCCCGCACGTGGCCTTGCTCAAGGACAATGTGGTGCTCAAATACGACGTGTACAGCATTGCGCCGTACTCCGATGGTCACATTGAGCTGAAAATCCCGTACTCACGCTTAAACGGGATTCTGAAACCCGAGTGGTTCCCGGGCCGCGGATAACCCCCCCGACTTCGCGCAGAAGCTGCCAAGGCGGCGATCTTTTGACCCTAAAAATCAAAAAATCGCAGCCTTCGGCAATTCCTACAAACTTAGTTACGCGTGCGCCCCAACACCCACTGCAACGCCCCGGCCAGCAGCAATGCAGGCAAGGTGGCGCCATATTCCGGGAGCAGGCTCGCCAGTACGTGATAGGTCATCACCCCGCCCAACCAGGCCAAAAGCGTCGTCCAGTGAAACAAGCCCGGCGTCACCTCGGCACTGCGTTTGCGCAAGATGAAGTGATCCACCAACACCACGCCAAACAGCGGCGCAAACACAGAGCCGATCAGTAGCAAAAAGTTTTGGTATTGCGCCAACGGCGCGAAACAGGCGATTAAGGTACAGACCACGCCTATAGCCAACGCAAGATGCTCGACTTTCAAACGCAACAGCATCCCGCTGGACACGGCCGCCGAGTGGATATCGGCAAACGCGTTTTCGGACTCATCCAGCAAAATCAGCAACAGCGGAACCCCCAGCCCCGCCCCCGCCAGCGCGAGCAGCAGCGCATTGACTTCACCACTGGGCGCGAACGCCAAGGTGTAAGCCACGCCCAAACTCATCAACCAAAAGTTGCCAATAAAGAAGCCCAGCGCAGTGCCGCCAAACACGCTTTTGGCCCGCTTGCCGAAGCGCGAATAGTCGGCGATCAGCGGCAACCACGACAGCGGCATGGCGATCGCAATGTCAAAACCCACGGCAAATGGCAGCGAGCCATCACCTTTTTGTGCCCACAATGCGGCTAAATCTGCTTTGGCGAACAGGTTCCAGGTCAACCACAGGCACGCAGCCAGCAGTAACCAGATGCCCCATTTGCGCAAGATTTGGCGCACAAAGGTCAACGGCCCACTCACCGCGAGCAACGTGGCTAATGCGCCGAAAAACAGCGTCCACACCATTGGGCTGCTGAGCCAGCTGCCTTCACTGAAGGCACGAGCACCGAGCAGGCTGGCCGCATCGCGCATCACGATGATCTCGAACGAGCCCCAGCCAATCAGCTGCAATACGTTAAGCAATGCGGGCAGGCTGGCGCCACGACTGCCGAGGCTGAGCTTGAGCGCGGCCATCGAAGACAGCCCCGTGTCGCTGCCGATCACCCCAACCGACGCCAGCAACGCGACCCCGACTAGCGTGCCCAGAAAAATGGCCAACAACGACCCCGACAGGCCCAGCCCCGGCGCAAGCAATGCGCCCGTCTGCAACACCATGAGGCCGATGCCGAGGGAGAACCACAAAGAAAACAAATCACGCGCACCGAACGCCCGCTGATTGGCAGGTACGGCGATATCCGGTGAATAGGTGCTGGGTGTGTTCAAGGCATGAATCTCAAGAGAGGAAAATAACCCTGTAGCCGCTGCCACAGGCTGCGATGGGTTACGCAGCGACCCCGCTTACCGATTAAAGCGAAGGTCCTGCGGCCCTTATCTCAGCCTGTGGCAGCGACTACAGGATTTGGCCAGTTGGACTGGCGAGGTTTACATCACACTTTTTTGTACAGCTGGCTGCCTTCTTGCTTGAAGCGCTCAGCCTGTTCGGCCAAGCCTTTGGCCACATCCACGTCGATGGCTTCTATGCGCTGGTTGGCCGCGTAGATGCGCACTTCCTGGGTGATTTTCATCGAGCAAAATTTCGGCCCGCACATGGAGCAAAAGTGCGCAACTTTGGCCGAATCTTTGGGCAGGGTCTCGTCGTGGTACGAACGTGCAGTGTCCGGGTCAAGGCCCAGGTTGAACTGGTCTTCCCAGCGGAACTCAAAACGTGCCTTGCTCAGGGCGTTGTCGCGGATTTGCGCCCCCGGATGCCCCTTCGCCAAGTCGGCGGCATGGGCGGCAATTTTGTAGGTGATGATGCCGGTCTTCACGTCATCCTTGTTCGGCAACCCCAAGTGCTCTTTGGGCGTTACGTAACACAGCATCGCGCAGCCAAACCAGCCGATCATGGCGGCGCCAATGCCAGAAGTGATGTGGTCGTAACCCGGCGCAATGTCGGTAGTCAGCGGGCCGAGGGTGTAAAACGGCGCTTCGTCGCAGCATTCCAGCTGCTTGTCCATGTTCTCTTTGATCAACTGCATCGGCACGTGGCCGGGGCCTTCGATCATGCACTGCACGTCATGCTTCCACGCAATTTTGGTCAGCTCACCCAAGGTTTCAAGTTCGCCGAACTGCGCAGCATCATTGGCGTCTGCAATCGAGCCCGGACGCAGACCATCACCCAGCGAGAAGCTGACGTCGTAGGCCTTCATGATTTCGCAAATTTCGTCGAAATGGGTGTAAAGGAAGTTCTCTTTGTGGTGCGCCAGGCACCACTTGGCCATGATCGAGCCACCACGAGACACAATGCCGGTCACGCGCTTGGCGGTCAGCGGCACATAGCGCAGCAGTACACCGGCGTGGATGGTGAAGTAATCAACGCCCTGCTCAGCCTGCTCAATCAGGGTGTCGCGGAACAACTCCCAGGTCAGGTCTTCGGCCACGCCGTTGACCTTTTCCAGCGCCTGATAAATCGGCACGGTGCCAATCGGCACTGGTGAGTTGCGGATGATCCACTCGCGGGTTTCGTGGATGTGCTTGCCGGTGGACAAGTCCATGACGGTGTCCGAACCCCAGCGGATGCCCCAGGTCAGCTTGGCCACTTCTTCTTCAATCGAAGAACCCAGCGCGCTGTTGCCGATGTTGCCGTTGATCTTCACCAAAAAGTTGCGGCCAATGATCATTGGCTCCAGCTCAACGTGGTTGATGTTGGCTGGAATAATGGCGCGGCCACGGGCGATTTCGTCACGCACGAACTCGGGGGTGATCTCTTTCGGGATGTTGGCACCAAAGCTGTGGCCGGGATGTTGCTGATCCAGCAGGCCCGCAGCCCGCGCCTCTTGCAGCTTCATGTTTTCGCGGATGGCGACGTATTCCATCTCGGCGGTAATGATGCCCTGACGCGCATAGTGCATCTGGCTGACGTTGACCCCGGCCTTGGCCCGACGCGGGTTCTTCACATGGGCGAAGCGCAGCTTGGTCAATTCGGCATCTTCGAGGCGCATCTGACCAAAGTTCGAACTCAGGCCCGGCAGGCGTTCTGTGTCGTTACGGTCATCAATCCAGGCCGAACGCACATCGCCCAGACCTTTGCGCACATCAATGTCTACAGACGGGTCGGTATACGGCCCGGAGGTGTCATAGATCAATACCGGAGCGTTGATTTCGCCGCCAAAATCGGTGGGTGTGACATCCAGGCTGACTTCACGCATCGGCACCAGAATGTCCGGGCGCGAACCCTGTACGTAGACTTTTTGCGAGCGGGTAAACGGCTTGACCGACTGTTCATCGACTTTTGCCGAGTCACTGAGGTTGATCGCGTTTTTTAGTTTTGTACTCATCACGGCTCTCCAGACTGCATCCAGGCGGATTGTCGGAGGGAGAACCTGAAAAATGTACGGATGCACCCAAGGACTGGGTGCTGAGTAACGGCCTCGAACGATTGTTCATTTTTTGAACAATCGATCCCGAACGGTACTCAAGAGGACTCGCCGGGAGACGAGAAATCTTGTTCCCTACGCAGGCGCTAACCTGATCAGGTTCAACGGGATCCGAAATTATTCGATCTCAGCCTCATAGCAAGGCACCCCGACAAGAACCCGGCCAGTCTAGACAAGACTGGCCCAGAACGCCAACCCCTCAAATGTCGACGTGATCAAAGGCGTGATATCAGCATTGTTGCAAAGTGTCACGGCTACTACACTCGCTACGTCTTGACACCACGAGTGCCGCAACACGGCCTCGGGAGTTTATTTTTCCGCATTATTGAACTAGGGATCGCTCATGCTGCGCAAACTCTCACTGGCTATCGCCGTGTCTTGTGCGACCAACGCAATGGCAATGGACACGCAAGCCACACTGTCCAATAAGACCGATCTGGTCAGCGTGTACCACGAAGCGGTCGACAATAACGCCGATCTGGCGGCAGCGCGTGCCGATTATCAAGCGCGCAAGGAAGTCGTGCCGCAAGCACGTGCTGGCTTGCTGCCAAACCTGTCTGGGGGCGCAGAGTCGAGCAGTGTGCGCACCTCCATCGACCAGCCGTCGATGACCACAACCCGCAGCGCGGTGGTGTATCAAGCGACCCTCGCGCAACCGATTTTTCGGGCCGATCGCTGGTTCCAGTTGAAAGCCGCTGAGTCGGTCAACGAGCAGGCCGCCCTGCAACTGTCGGCCACCGAGCAAAATCTGATTCTGCAAACAGCCGAATCCTACTTCTCGGTACTGCGCGCCCAAGACACGCTGGCCTCGACCAAAGCCGAAGAAGCCGCCTTCAAGCGCCAGTTGGATCAGTCCCGCGAGCGTTTTGATGTGGGCCTGTCTGACAAAACTGACGTGCTGCAATCGCAAGCCAGCTATGACACTGCGCGGGCCAATCGAATTGTGGCCCAACGTCAGGTTGAAGACGCGTTTGAAGCGCTGATCACCCTGACCAATCGCCAATACAACTCGATTGAAGGGATGCGCCACAGCTTGCCGATTTTGCCGCCAACGCCAAACAACGCTAAGGCGTGGGTTGATACGGCCGCTCAGCAAAATCTCAATTTGCTGGCCAGCAACTTCGCTGTCGAAGCGGCCGAAGAAACCCTCAAGCAGCGCAAGGCTGGCCATGCCCCTACGCTGGATGCCGTGGCGCAATACAAAACTGGCGACAACGACGGCTTTGGCTTGAGCAACCCCAATGCCCTGCAACAGCGCTATAGCGGCGATGTCTCGCAACGCAGCATTGGCTTGCAACTCAATATCCCGATTTACAGCGGCGGCCTGACCAGCTCGCAAGTGCGTGAGTCTTACTCGCGCCTGAACCAGACCGAGCAGCAGCGCGAAGCCCTGCGCCGCCAAGTGGTCGAGAACACTCGCAATCTGCACCGCGCAGTCAACACTGACGTAGAGCAGGTGCAAGCCCGCAAGCAGTCGATCATCTCTAACCAGAGCGCCTTGGAAGCCACAGAAATTGGCTATCAGGTGGGTACGCGCAACATCGTCGACGTGCTCGACGCTCAGCGCCAGCTGTACAGTTCAGTGCGTAATTACAACGACACCCGCTATGACTACATCCTCGACAATCTGCGGCTTAAACAGGCTGCGGGGACGTTAAACCCGGGCGATCTGGAAGCGCTCTCGCGGTATTTGAAAGCCGATTACAACCCGGACAAGGACTTCTTGCCGCCAGACCTGGCCAAAGAAGCCGCCGCGAATATGCGCTCGCCGGGTAACGAGTAGGCTGATGAATGCGCTGCGTAGGAGCTGGCGCAGGCTGCGATCCTTTGATGTTTAAAGATCGTAGGCTGTGCCACTTCCTGCGGTTACTGCGGGTTAGGCCTCACTCGCGCAGTAACCGCCCCAGCCCGTCCAGCAAGCGCTGCAAGGCGCCCTGATTAGCCCGCATCACCTTCAAGCCCGCCTGCGCCATGTGCTGCGCGTCTTGTGGCAATTCAAACAAGCGCTGCACGGCAACCGCCAGCCCTTGAGCATCGTCCACTTCTTCCAGCGCCCCCGCCTCTCGCAACAAGGCAGCAATTTCGAGGAAGTTAAACAAGTGCGGGCCACTTAACACAGGCTTGGCCAACGCCGCCGGCTCCAGCAAGTTGTGCCCGCCATTGGGCACCAGGCTGCCGCCCACAAAAGCGCTGTCGGCCAAGGCATACAAAAATAGCAGTTCGCCCATTGTGTCGCCCAACAGCACCTGAGTTTGAGCGCTGACGGCCTCACCCTGAGAACGACGAACGGTAGCAAAGCCTTCACGCTGGCAAAGATCAAACACCGAGTTGAAGCGCTCAGGATGTCGCGGCACCAGAATCAACAAGGCATTCGGGTAGCTGGCGAGCAATTGGCGATGGGCGGCGAGCACAATGTCGTCTTCGCCTTCGTGGGTGCTGGCGGCAATCCACACCGGGCGCTCTTGCGCCTGCCATTGATCACGCAGGTCGCGGGCTTTGATCAACAGCTGCGGATCAATGCTCAAGTCGAACTTGATCGAACCGGTCACTTCAACGCACTCAGGCCGGGCGCCCAATTGGCGAAAACGCTCGGCTTCGGCCTCGGTTTGCACGGCGAACAAGCTCATTTCTTCAAGCATGGGCCGCGTCAGCCCGGCAAAACGTGCATAGCCTTTTGCTGAGCGAGCCGACAACCGCGCATTGGCCAATGCCACGGGAATACCCCGTTTAGCGCATTGGTGAATGTGATTGGGCCACAGCTCGGTCTCCATGATGACGGCGAGCGTAGGCTGCACACGATCCAGAAAACGCGCCGCTGCCCACGGTAAATCGTAGGGCAGGTAGCAATGCTGAATACGTGGTTCGTCGGCAAACAGAGCCTGAATACGCTCGGAGCCAGTCGGCGTCATGCAGGTAACGGTGATAGGCAACTGTGGATAACGCTTGAGCAGAGCTCGAATCATCGGCGCGGCCGCAATGCTTTCGCCCACCGAGACCGCATGCACCCAGATACCACCCGGCTGCATCAGCGGCAGGTTAAACGCAAAGCGCTCCCCAATGCGCTTGGCATAGGCTGGTGCCTTGCGCGAACGCAGCCACAAGCGGATCGCCACCAGCGGCAGCCCCAGATGAAACAGCAAGGTGTAGAGAGTTCTATTCATGGGCGCGGAGTTTACTTGAAAATTCCAGGCCAGATGCGGGCATACAGCAGAACGCTTCAATCAAGAGCCCTCCTACGCTTAGCAGAACAAAAACGCACTACACACTTTTACAACCACTAGAATGTCGTGCTGTTAAATTGCCCCGCTACACACTCAGGACTCCACCATGAACGCTTACTACTACTTGGCGATCGCCATATGCGCCGAAGTGATTGCCACTGTTTCCATGAAAGCAATCAAAGGGTTCAGCACACCATTACCCCTGATATTAGTGATCGCGGGCTACGCCACGGCATTTTGGATGCTGACGCTGGTGGTGCGCACCATTCCGGTTGGAGTGGCTTACGCCGTATGGGCGGGCATGGGCATTGTGATGGTGAGCATCGCAGCACTGTTTATCTACGGCCAAAAGCTTGATGTGCCAGCCATGCTGGGCATGGGCTTGATTGTGCTGGGCGTGGTGGTGATTCAACTGTTTTCCAAAACCGCCGGCCATTAAAGCCAGATACTTCTGCCGTAGCAGTTGGCCAGTAGAGCGAGGCTACGTTCGGTGGCGCAGCCGCCGCACAGTCAGGCAACGCGGTGCGTCAGCGGCCCTGCGGATACCGATTTACGATCGCTTCGCAATCGAACGCCGCCTTCGCCAGCTGCTACAAACACGTCTGCGGCCTTTGTAGGCTCTGCAAAGGCAGACTCAAGATCAGGCTGTATACTCCTTGCCTTGTCTTTGAACACTGAGGTCGCCCATGCCATCCGTTATTTCCACCGACGTACTGATTGTCGGCGCTGGTGTTGCCGGCCTCTGGCTCAATGCCCGCTTGCGTCAACAGGGGTTTTCTACGGTGCTGGTCGAGCGCGAGACGCTCGGCGGCGGCCAAAGTGTGAAGTCCCAAGGCATCATTCACGGCGGTGCCAAGTACGCGCTGCATGGCGCGCTGACCGGCGCCTCTGAAGCCATTGCCGATATGCCACGCCGCTGGCGCGAAGCCCTTGCCGGCGAGGGCGAGCTGGATTTAACCGGCGTGCGCCTGCTGTCCCAAGCCCATTACCTGTGGTCCCCCGGCACACTGGCGGGCAATCTCACCAGCTTTTTTGCCAGTAAAGCCGTGCGCGGGCGCGTTGATCAGGTCAAGGGCGATCAATTGCCGCCCGCCCTGCAAGACCCGCGCTTTAAGGGCAAGGTCTATCGTTTGGCCGAACTGGTGGTCGATGTACCGAGCCTGATTGAGCGTCTAGCGCAGTTGGCAGGCGATGGGTTACTGGCCGGGCAAATCATCGAACCACTGTTTGAAAACAAAGAACTGGTGGGCCTGCGGGTTGATGGTCGTGATATTCACGCGCAGCGCATTGTGTTCAGCGCGGGGGCTGGCAATGCCGAGCTGCTGGCCAACGTGGGCATCAGCGTTCCTGCACAGCAGTTGCGCCCGCTGCACATGGTGATGGTCAAAGGCCCAAGCCTCAAACCTCTGTACGCCCATTGCCTTGGCGGCGGTCCAAAGCCTCGCATTACGGTCACTACGCACCCCGCCTCCAATGGCGAGTGGGTGTGGTACTTGGGCGGCGACATCGCAGAGGCCGATGGCGTTGCCCGTGAACCCGCCGAGCAAATCGCAGTGGCGCAAAAAGAGCTGGGCAACTTGCTGCCGTGGGTCGATCTGAGCCAAGCACAATGGGCCACGCTGCGGGTCAACCGTGCCGAGCCTGCGCAATCAGGCTTGGTTCGCCCAGACAACGCGTTCCTCGCCGATCAAGGCCGCCTGCTAGTGGGCTGGCCAACCAAGCTGGCACTGGCACCAGACTTCGCGGATCGGGTAATCGCCGCGTTTGAGCAAGACGCTATCAAGCCAAGTAACCCGCCAGCGCTGCCTGAGCTACCCCGTCCGCCATTGGCTAAAACGGCGTGGGAGCAACTGTTGCCATGAGCCAGCCCACCCTGCACGATTTTCATCGCCCGCTGGGCAGCACCGGTTTAATGGTGTCGCCACTGGGTTTGGGCACCGTCAAACTGGGACGCGACCAAGGGGTGAAATACCCCAGCGGCTTTCAGATCCCAGATGATAACGACGCCAAAATGCTGCTTAAGTTGAGCCGCGACTTGGGCATCAACCTGATCGACACCGCACCTGCTTACGGCCGTAGCGAAGAGCGCTTGGGCCCGCTGTTGCGTGGTCAGCGCACAGATTGGGTGATCGTCAGCAAAGTGGGTGAAGAATTCAGCAATGGCGTTTCGCACCACGACTTCAGCGCCACCCATACCCGACGCTCTGTAGAGCGCAGCTTGCAACGTTTAGAAACGGATTTTATCGACCTGGTGTTGGTGCATTCAGACGGCAACGATTTGGCCATCCTCAATGAGTGCGAGGTTTACCAGACGCTGGCCGACCTCAAACGCGAGGGCAAAATCCGTGGCTTTGGGCTGTCGGGCAAAACTGTCGAAGGTGGGCTCAAAGCCTTAGAAAACG
This sequence comes from Pseudomonas sp. E315, assembly GCF_055406205.1. Classification (NCBI taxonomy): domain Bacteria; kingdom Pseudomonadati; phylum Pseudomonadota; class Gammaproteobacteria; order Pseudomonadales; family Pseudomonadaceae; genus Pseudomonas; species Pseudomonas sp. E315. The sequence goes on from NZ_JBUZPJ010000006.1 coordinate 70,226, forward strand.
GCGATTGCGCGATGGTCACTTACAACCTCAATGAACAAGCCGAGCAACCTGTGATTGACTACGCGGCCACCCACGGCAAGGCCATTTTGGTGAAAAAAGCACTGGCCAGCGGCCATGTTTGCTTGAGTCTTGGGATTGATCCTGTGCGCGCCAGCTTCGAACTGGTATTTGGCCATCACGGGGTTGCCAGTGCTATTGTCGGCACCATCAACCCATTGCACCTGGCCCATAACGTGGCAACTGTTACGCAGGTTTTGCGTAACCTCTGATGCCGCCGACGCGGCCGACCCCGACGCAAGAAGGAGCCGACATGCCGCGAATGCTGATCCGCAAGAACCCCAGCGACTTCAAAACCTTGCCGCTGTTTGTCGAAGCCACACCGGAAGGTTTGAGCTATCAAAGCATCGGCATGCCGCTGAACTTCGCACAGACCCTGAGCAAACGCCGCTTGGTGAGCGTGGCCGATACCGAGCGTTTTGCGCTAGAGCTGGCCAACCTAGGGGTGTCTGTGCGCTTGACGCTGCATTGGCAAGGCCGCGATTACTGGGTGCTGGTGCGTCAGCGACGCCAAGACCGGGGCGACGTGGTGCTCAAGTTGATCTCCGGGTATGTACCCGCGCACGAGGTCAATCTGCCGCTGCACACGGCCATCCAGGAGATTGCCGAAGAGTGCTTACTGGAAACCCCGGAAGGCTGGCTAAGCGGGCGGTTCAACGAAACATGGCTCCCCGCGCCTTACGCCAGTGCGCTGCATTATCGCGAAGCCCTGCCCTTTCGCCTCACCCCGCTGTCAGGTGCTGCACGCCCGGTACGTTGTGGCAGCCAACCTCTGCTTGAGCGCCCGCGGGCCTATGTGCATTTGCCCACCGCCTCGTTGCAACTGATTTACGACCTGCGGCTAGAAGTCCCAAAAGATGCAAAATCCCTGAGCCTGTTTCATGTTGAAGAACGCTTGGAGGGGGATTTGTTGGTCGCCCGTCTTGATCGAAAACGCCCGGACTTGTACCTGATTCCCTTAAAAGAGGGCCAACCTTGCGCCGAACTCTACACTTTGAGCAAAGACCAACTGCAACCGGCCAGCACCCGTGGCGTGTGCCTGGCAGAAAGCTTTGCCGTGCAAGAAGGCTGGGTGGTGAGAGACGAGCGCATTCGTTGGAAGGATTGGCTCAAGCAGCAAGGTCTGAGCGCGCCGACCAAGGAGTCGAGGCTCAAGCGTCTAACGGGCAAGGCCCGCCAGATATTCAGGACGGTGGTGAAGAGTAAGGTTTGAGTAACTCTAAGTCAGTGTAGAAGCGGGCAAGCTCGCTCCTACACTGGCTTGAGGCTCAGTTACTGACTGCGGATTTTTTCAACGATCGCCGTGGTCGAGCTGTTTTCTACCAGCCCCAGCACTTTAACCGTCCCGCCGTAAGCGGCCACGATGTCGGCACCTACCACTTGGTCGATTCCGTAGTCACCGCCTTTGACCAGCACATCCGGCTTGACCTGAGCCAGCAGGTTTTCCGGGGTGCCTTCAGGGAAGCTGATCACCCAGTCCACCGCACCTAAACCTGCCAATACGGCCATGCGGCGATCAACACTGTTGATCGGGCGACCAGGCCCTTTGAGGCGGCTGACAGAGGCGTCGTCGTTGACCGCAACGATCAAGCGATCACCTTGAGCCCGCGCCTGCTCCAGATAGGTCACATGCCCGGCATGCAGAATGTCGAAGCAACCGTTGGTGAACACGATTTTCTCGTCGTGCGCGCGCGCATCATCAATGGCCAACAACAGTTGGTCGAGGCTCAACACCCCACGCTCTGAGCCTTCTTCGCGCTGAATGGCCCGGCGCAATTCTGGCGCACTAATGGCCGCCGTACCGAGCTTGCCGACCACGATGCCCGCCGCCAAATTGGCCAATGCAACCGCGTGTGGCAGCTCTTCGCCCGCAGCAATTGCTGCGGCCAAGGTCGAAATCACAGTGTCACCAGCGCCGGTCACGTCAAACACTTCGCGAGCACGTGCAGGCAAGTGCATCGCCGGGAAACCTGGACGCAGCAAAGTCATGCCGTTTTCGCCGCGGGTCACCAGCAATGCGCCCAAGTCCAGATCAGCCATGAGCTTGGCGCCCTTGGCTACCAGATCCGCCTCATCAGTGCAGCCGCCAACGATGGTTTCAAACTCGCTAAGGTTGGGCGTAATCAGGCTCGCCCCCCGGTAAACCGAGAAGTCTTTACCTTTAGGGTCGGCCAACACCGGAATACCCCGGGCGCGCGCCGCTTGAATCAGGGTTTGGTGGTTTTTCAGAGCGCCTTTGCCGTAATCAGACAGCACCAGCACTTTGATGCCTTCAAGCAGACCGTCAACTTCTGCGCCCAGCGCCAGTGCATCTGTAGCGAAGGGTTGTTCAAAGTCGATACGCAGCAGTTGCTGGTGACGACTCATGACCCGCAGTTTAACGATGGTCGGCTGATGCGCAATGCGCTGGAACAGCGCTCGCACGCCTGCACCTTCCAGACTGTTGGACAGGCTGTCAGCCGCCTCGTCATCGCCTGTCACACCGACCAGCGAGGCCGGTGCGCCAAGCGCTGCAATGTTCAAGGCGACGTTGGCAGCGCCACCCGGACGGTCTTCGATTTGCTCGACCTTGACCACCGGCACCGGCGCTTCAGGGGAAATCCGTGAGGTTCCGCCATGCCAGTAACGGTCGAGCATGACATCGCCTACCACCAAGACAGGGGCTTGATCGAATCGCGGCATGGACAACTTCATGGAGAACCCACATACAAAATGAACAGGGGCGCGATATTAACACAGGGTGAACGCTGGTCAGTTCACGGTGTTAGTCGCAGGAATGAGAATCAGACATCACTGACAAAAGCCGATACGCGATAAACGCAGGAGATGAGGCCAAGCCCCACCCCCTGCGGGGTCTCAGACGATGTCGCCAGAGGCCATCGGCGCATCAAGGCCCAACGAGTGCAAGCGGGCGTAGTAACCGTTTTGCTCCAGCAACTGGGCATGGGTGCCACGCTCAACGATCTGGCCTTGGTCCATGACCAAAATCATGTCGGCTTTTTCGATGGTCGAAAGACGATGCGCAATCACCAGCGTGGTACGCCCTTGCATCACGTGGTCTAGAGCCGCCTGGATGTGGCGCTCAGACTCGGTGTCCAACGCCGAAGTAGCTTCGTCGAGAATCAGCAATGGCGCGTTTTTGAGCAACGCCCGTGCAATTGCCAAGCGCTGGCGCTGACCACCGGACAACAGCACGCCGTTTTCACCGACCTGAGTGTCCAGCCCTTGTGGCAACTGCTCGATGAAGTCCATCGCGTAGGCATCACGCGCGGCTCTCTCGATGTCGGCACGCGGCGCGCCCGCCAGATCGCCATACGCGATGTTATTGGCCACAGTGTCGCTGAACAGCGTCACGTGCTGGGTCACTTGCGCAATGTGCCGGCGCAGGTTGAGCAAGCGGTACTGCTCGATCTCAACGCCATCGAGCAATATCTCACCCGAATTGTGGTGATAAAAACGCGGAATCAGGTTCGCCAAGGTTGATTTGCCACTGCCAGAGCGACCCACCAAGGCCACCATCTGGCCCGGCTCAACCTTGAACGACACATCCTTGAGCACCTGACGGTCGGTGTCCGGGTAAGTGAAGTTGAGGCTACGCACTTCCAGCAGACCGCTTACGTGATCGCGCTCAATGGTGCCGTTGTCGACTTCCGGTTTTTCATCCAACTGCTCAAAAATGCTTTCAGCGCCAGCCACACCTTTCTGAATAGTCGAGCTGACTTCAGACAGTTGACGAATCGGCTTGGGCAGCAAGCCCGCCAGCGTAATGTAAGCAATCATGTCGCCTGCGGATGAATCGCCACGCATGTACAACACCAGAAACATCAAAACGCCCATGGCGACGTAAATGACCAGTTGCAGCATCGGGGTATAAATCGCCCCGGTGCGGGTCATGCGCATCTGTTTGTCGGTGTTGCTTTGACTGGCATTCAAAAAACGCTGCTTCTCGTAGTTTTCGCCGCCGAAGCTGCGCACCACGCGGTAGCCCTGAATGGTCTCAGACGCCACGTGAGTGACATCGCCCATTGCCACCTGGATTTTCTTGCTCTGTTTGCGGAATTTTTTGCTCGCGGTGCTCACCATGACCGCAATCAGCGGCAGGATCGCCACCATCACCAGCGTCAGACGCCAGTTCATCCATAGCAACGAAGCAAACAGGAACACCACCGTCATGCCTTCGCGGATGACCACCTTGATCGCATCGGTGGCAGCACCCGTGACCATCGTCACGTTGAAGGTAATACGCGAAATCAGGTGCCCCGAGTTGTGCTTGTCGAAATAGCGATTTGGCAGTACCAGTAGCTTGTTGAACAGCTCTACCCGCAAGTCATGCACCAACCCCAACGACACCTTGGCCAAAAAGTAGTTACCCAAGAACGAACCTAGCCCTTGCCACGCCGCAATCAGTACGATCAACAGCGGAACAGCCTGCAACAAGCGCAAGTCACGCAAGTAAGGAACGGTCGGGAACAGCACTGCATCGGGATTGGACAGGCCATCGACGAAATACTTGAGAATGTATCCAAGCATCGGTTGGGTCGAAGCGAAAATAAGAAACCCGAGAATACTCAGCAGAAAAATGCCGATGTAGGGCTTCACATAACCCAAAAGCCGGAAGTAGATTTTCAGGCTTGAACTCTGTTCCGCTTCGGACGGTGCATCACTCATCGTAGAGCTCACTGATTAGGGAAAACGCGAAATTTTATCACAGGCATCGGCAGACGCCTTCTTGAACGTCAAAAGAGTCGCCACAGCAATCGGTAGCCACGTGATGAACCACTCAGCACGCGGTGTGCCCAGCAGGCTTGCCGCATCAAACTGCATCGCCAACGTCGAGAACACCCACATGCCTATTACACCTTGACCCAGCAAGGTTGCACGCGCACGCCAGCCATAAATAAGCACCGAAAACCAGGCCACACACCAGAAGAACAAACCTGGTAAACCCAAACTAATGGCAACACTGGTGAACAGGTTGTGCGAGTGATCGAAGGTGATTCCGACAGCCGTCACCCCGAACTTGGTTCCCAAACCCAAACCCGTCCACGGGTGTTGAGCAATCATCTGCAAGCTGCCCATGAAAATCTCAGGACGGTATGAAGAGCCCCGCGACAGCAGCAACGGAGCCATCAACCAGAACACTGCGCCAGCGGCAACCAAGGCAGCGATGGCAATCGAAACGGTAAGCCGGTCACGACGCCATATCGGCATTGCTAAAATCGTCAGCAACAGCGCCAAGCCAGCGCCACGGCTTTTGGTCATAACGACAAAAATGCCCAACAGACCTAGCGCCAAGAGCCAAAGCACCTGCATGCCACGGGCTTTAGGCGCCCAATGCAACATCCAGATCCCGGCGATGCCAATGGCATAGGCACCCAAAATGGGGTGTGACAATTCGCCAAGCCCGTCAAGGCGAGCGGTCCAGCCATGGTGCTGTACAACATAAAAACGCACCAAGGCCACCAGCGCGCTAAGCGCCAACCCCAAACCACCCCATTGCATCAAGCGGACAATGTATTCGGGGCGGCCGTTGGCCAGAATCGGAAAGGACAGCACGAACAGTGTGATGTAGGCCAGCTCCTTGGCTTCGCTCAGCGGCATGCCACTCCAGCTCAAGCTGAGGATGGCCCAAGCAGCCAGGCCCAAAAGCCCAAGGCAGAGCCCACGCTGAGCGTGCCAAAGCTGGCTCAGAATTGAGCGTGCTGACCACGCGACAATCAGTGTAGGCACCCAGGTAAACAACACCAGCCCTTGCTGGTACAGCTTATTGGTGGGAGCGAAGGCAATCGCCACCATAAACCACACCACACCACAGGTCATAAGGGTCTTCGCCCAACGACTTTCGTACATTTTCCAACTCCTGAATGGATCACCCTGCCAACCCGGCATGGTTAAAACCTTACTTTTTCGGCATCATTGCCTGTCTGACTGCTCGCAAGGGTTCTACGATGCAATGCTCACGGCTTCCACAAGCCGCTCTAAATCAAATGATTGAAGGCGCCAAAATACTTGAAGCCGACAGTTACGGCGCCAAAGTCTACCTGTTGCAAGACGGGAACATTCTGAAACTGTTCCGTCGCAAGCGTCTTTTCTCATCGGCATTGTTGCGCCCCTACTCCAGACGCTTCATCAATAACGTCCTTGAACTTGAGAAGCGGGGTGTTCCCACCCTTAAGGTGCTGGCGTTTTATCGTTTAGAAAAACCGGGCATGACGGCAGTTCTGTATCGCCCTCTGCCGGGCGAAACACTGCGTCAAATTGCAGAAAAAAACGGCTTTGACTGGGAGCAAACGCTGCCACAGCTGATTGAACTGATTCGTCACCTGCATGCTAAAGGCATCTATTTCCGCTCTTTGCACTTGGGCAACATCGTGATCACCCCACAAAACGAGTGGGGCTTAATTGATGTGGCAGACATGCGCTTCTTTAATGGCCCACTGTCCAAAACAATGGTGCAGCGCAACCTTCAACACTTCGCGCGCTACATCCAACGGGAGAACCTCACAGAGAAGTTCCCCGTTAAAGCCTTGGAAAACGCTTTATTGGCGAGCTGAAAGAACGTCGTCGCAGGCTTGGCTGAAACAGCGCCACGCCTGCTCTGGCGCAAGGGCTGCGTACTGGCGCGCGGCAATATCGTCAGCGCCAAGGTTCAAGGTGCTATCAATGGCTGCCGCCCAGGCCTGCACATCATCGACCGGCACATAATGCCCAGCCTGCCCTAACTGCTCATGAAATACAGGCAAGTCGCTAGCCAGTATCGGCACGCCTGCGATAACCCCTTCCTGCACGATCAGACCCAAGCCTTCAGCTCTGGAAGGTATGAGCACCCAGTCGAATGCGCGGTACAGGCTGGCGATATTGCTTTTGTGGCCCGTCAATAAAACCTTGTCTTGTACGCCAAGAGAGCGGATTCGGGCTTGCAGCGCATCCCGTTCATCGCCTTCGCCAATAATCATCAACAGCCTGTCCGGGTGTTGTTTAAGGGTTTGTGCAAATGCCTCAATCAAACAATCAAAACCTTTGGTTGGGACCAACCTGCCCACGGCACCAAATACTTGAGCCGGGAATGACGATATACCCAGTTGTTGCCGGGCCTGTTCACGAGGCAACAAGCGGCTTTTAAAAGCGTCGATATTTAGCGTGCAACGCAGGCTTACAACCGGCAGTTGGGTCTTGGCCGCAATCGAATCTGCCAGGGTGTTAGACACGGCACACAACGTCAGTTGTTGCGGCGAAAACTGGCTGAAGAGGCGTTTGTCCTTACCATACAGCCGTGTTGCGCCATGAAACACCACCACCACCCGCACATGGGGCAATGAACGCAGTACAGGCAACAACACACGAGCCACACCCAATCCATCGAGCAGCAGCAATCGTGCTTCGCTTTGCACCAACGCCTTGCGAAAGCGTCCACGCAGCCAAGGCGCTGCCAGTATCCAAATGCCGCGACCTTTCAATAAACGCGACGACAAACCCCAGGCACGGACTTCACCTATGTCTTTCAGGCAAGTGCTGGCCTTGTCCTTGAGTAACCAGGTTTTAACCGAGGCTCCAGAAGTGGTTTGAGCCAGTATTTGCTGGTGCACTTTGTGGACTGACGTGAAGGGAGAACCACCGGACCACATCACATTAATGATGCTCATCTCGTTGCCTCTCGGGGGTTAATCATCAAGAGCGCTTGCACCGACTTAATTAATAACAATGCCAATGGCCACTCCCAACAACAAAGCAACAACCAACTTGATCTTCTCGCGGCGGCTACGACGTGCCTTGCGCTGACGCTCCTCAGGAATCTCAACATGGGTGCCAAACCCTGTGTGCAAAACAGCATCAGCTTCCAATGCAACCGCCGTCAAATGAAGATCGGCATAACGCTTGGATAATGCCTTTTCGCCACCATGACCGCTAAACGGCGCGCACAACAAATATTCCTTGTAGCGACGCAAGCCTGGGTTCAAAGAGAAGCTCTGCCATTCTGGCTTGTCAGACAGCACCGGGTAGCATGCAACCCCACCTACCACCTCGCGTTCGCCGTAATGAAGGTAAGGGCTGTGAATCCTTAAGTCGTAAGCATAGCTGCGTAACCAGACTTGAAGGATCTGAGGCTTGAGTTCAAGAATTGTTTTTGAGTCTTCAACAAAAGCCGGGCGATAAAACTCCCAATCATCTTCGCAATGGAAAATGTAGGCCGTTTTAACGTGAGAGTAAGCCAGATCAATGGAGGCCAACTGACCTAGCTTGGGCTTGTTGACGAAAACAGTGCAGTGACCCTTCCAACCAACGGGGATCACATCGTGCACAGCCTCATTACCCGAATCTTCGGTGATGAACACTTCACGAATGGGGGCCGTATTAAATCGGTCAAAACTTTCAAGCGTCAGCTTGAGCAAGTCAAACCGGCCGCAACTGGTTACGACCAGCGTTATGTCACTTTCTTGGCAGAATCGCACTGGACGCCTCCTAAAATTATTGTGTCATTCCATTGGAATGTTGCCCCAGGCCAGCCATAGGCTATATCAGATCCCCAGTTTCAATCGCAGGCGCTCAAACAAACTCAAGGGTGGGTGAGCGCGCAAAGCGGGCTGTAACTCTTCTGTTATGCGCTGACCAATACGCCCGAAACTGTATTGCGATACAGCAAGATCTCGGCCCCGACGAGCAATCTGCTCAGCAAGTTGCGGATCATTACGCAGGCGAGCGAGTTTTTCCTGTAATTGCGCAATAGTTTTGTAAAAAACTATGTTTTGCATGTCCTCAAAACCCAGCGCACGGTTTTCAGCGTCACCCTGATCAAACGCCAGCAACACACAACCACAGGCCATCGCTTCGAAGTTTTTGATCATGTACTCCCCCATGCCCACATCTGCGCTCACAAAAAAGCGGATGCGATTGAGGGTCTCGCGGTATTCATCCCCCGACTTGGTGCGGGTCACGACAAGCGGCTCAACACTGGCCAGCTCATCAAGCAACGCCTTGCGACCGCTATAAGCGACGCTGTTGGTGCTGCCCACAAATGCCAGCTCAATGTCACGCTCACGACCCAGATCCTGCAAAAGCGCTTGATCGTAGCCCTTGGGCACAAATACAGCGTCAAACCCTTCTTCACGCAGTCGTTGGGTAACCATAAAGCCAGAGCTGATCACTCGCGCCCAAGGCAGTTGGCGATAATGCGCGCTGAATTTACCGGTGTACTTGCACTCGATGTAGTTCTGGTAAGCATCGTGCTCAAGAATCACAAGGTTAGGCACTGTGCGAATGAAGCTGACCTGACGGATTTCTTGCTTGAAGCGCAAGAAAAACACAATCCGATCGTAGCGCGTCACATCGACCTCACGCCGGAAGTAGCGGCGCAAGTTGCGTTGTTCATCACTGCTGAGCCAGCGAATGTCACATTCGCAATGAGCTGCAATGCCGTCATATAAGCGATCCAGAATGGCCCGCTGCTCTTTCTGTACGAGAAATAGAACTTTCATGGTTTTCCTTGCGGCGCTGAAAGACGCCAATACAACTCATGGCGTCTGACCGCTTTGCGGAAGAATTCGTTCTCGCCATAAGGCGATGGTTTTCTGCCTGCCAGTAGTGTCTGTATCGAGCGACGCAATCGACGCTTGAGCGCGGCTCGTGGTTGCAGGTCGTGCATCATGCCCAGCGCCATCGCCTTGTCGCGTTGCTGATCAAGGGTCAGCGGCAAACTGCAAGGGTACAAGCTCAACGACGCATCGAAAACCGGCGGTAACGCAATCCCGTCTCCACTGTTGCCCATCGGCCAGCGGTCGTTGTCATGCAGGTGGTTGGCGTATCCCAAAATTGTCGTCGGCTGCCACTCCAGGCCTTGCAGCGCCTCAATAACAGCATCGTGCGCACAAATATGATCAGGGTGCGGGTCGATTGAGGGATGCGGCAGCACAATCACTTCAGGGCGCGCACGCAGGATCAAGGCGCGCAAGTCCGCCAGCAGGTTATTCCAGGTGGGCGCACCATCTTGGTCGCCGGGCAGTAAACACGGGTTGAATTGACGGAACAGGCGGGTGTCACTCAGTTGCGCCTCACGCGAAGCAATGGGTTGATCTGGCGCAGCCTGCATCGCGGGCAACTGCAAGCAGAAATACCCCAGTTGCGCGCAATGCGCTTCAGGCACCCCGGCCCAACGCGGCACAGTCATGCTGTCCCACGCACGCAATCGACCTTTCAGACGAGCCGCTTGTGCACGTTCAAGGCCCATCTGCTGATAGTGTTCGGCTTCAATCTCGCCTGCGGTCAAGGTCACAACCCACGCTTCTTTGGCCTGACTGTACAAACCAAAAGCTGCCAGCTCGGCATCATCAGCATGAGGCGCAATAACCATCACGCGCTGGTCGCGGTAGTCCGGCTGTCGCAAGACCCACAACTGCGGCTGGCCCAAAACCCGGCACAAACGACCTCGCAGGCGCAATTTGCCGCTGGTCAGGGCCGAGGCCATACCACTCAGGTTCAGATAGCGCAGGCCATTCACGCCACGCTCGAACGTTTGTTGATCAGGGTTTTCAGCACCCAGCAGTTGCACACAAGGGTCTACAAAGCGACCTAGCCAGCCACTTTTGACCTTGAGCGCCACAATCAGGGTTTCGCCCCCCGTCAGGCTTAGGGGCTGGTCCAGCACAAGGCGATCACCTTCCAGGCGCACACCCGGATGTTCGCTGTCCTCAGCGAAGCTGTACTGGTAATCGTCTTGGGCTGAATAGAACAGATGATCTGCAAACCAAGCCTCATGGGCTACCCAGCCCAGCACTGCCAACAGCAGCGGCAACCACCACGCGAGCAAAACGCCGCTGGCAATCAACACCAGCAAACCGACCAACAGGCCAATACGTTTATTACGCCGATGGCGCTTGAGTAGCTGTTGTTTACGACTGATCGGTTGGCTCATGTCTGGCTCTTATTTGCGTCATACACCCGTAGGAGCTGCCGCAGGCTGTGATCGATTGATCTATGTAAAAGATCGCAGCCTGCGGCAGCTCCTACGGGGTGACTGTTATCACACCTTGAAAACTGGCACCGGGTTGCACCAACGCTCTTTGTACTCGCGATCAGCACGACCGAACGAGAAGCGCAGAGGCTTGTTAACGCTGCGAGCTTGCTCCCAAGCCGACTGAGTATTGAGGAAGCTCAACACACTGCCGGGGCTGAAGGCGCGGGTTTGCGGATCGACGCCGCCATTGACGTACTCAACACTGATCCACTCGGGCGATTCAACGCGGTACACCAGCTGGATCGCAATCGGGGCATCGTTGAGAAAAATCACTGAGCCAATCAGTAACTCGCGCAACAGTTCAACCACTTCAGCCATACGCTCGGCGCCTGTAGCCACAAAACCCCAGCGGCGCAAAAACAAATCGCAGTAAATGGCCGCCAGTTCAGCACTGGAAAACGCCGAGACAGGCCGCACGACACCGCCCGCCTCCTCAAGCAAACGCAATTCGCGGCGCTGGTTGTAGCGAAACTTCTTGGACAGCTCTTCTGGCGTGCGAGCCATTGCCAACTGCTCAGTTTGCGGAACCAGCGTGCTGAAACGCCCTTCATTGAGCGCAGACAAGTAACGCCCACGATGACGCAATGGCGCGTTAGCGTCAGCCGCCGCGGGCAGTATCAACTCGGCATTACCGAGGTCAAACAGGCCCTTTTTGCCGTGGCGTTTAAGCACATCCTTGGACAACGCCAAGTCACGCCCCCACGTCGGGATTGCGGCTTTCAACTCGCCATTTTGCTCCCAAGCCAGATAACGCACAGGGATCTCGGCCAGTTGCGCCAGACGCTCAACCACTAAGGGATGAGTGGCTACACTGCCGCCAAATCGCTGCCATGCGTCAGCGTAAGTGCTCGCATCGACAACGCTCCAGCCCCGCTCACGAACGCTTTGAAAACGATTGAACATCAGGCCCCCGCAGTCAGGTCAGTGACTTGCGGCAACTGCCAAAAGGTGTCGTGCACAGCTTGGTCGCTAAATCGTTCGTGCAAACGAGCCAGCATCAAATCGGCACACGCCTGACGTTGCTCATCGCTGAGCGCGGCCAAGTGCTTCAACCCTTGAGCCAAACTGTCGGCATCGCGCAGCGGGAACAAAATGCCTACACCTTCAACCACTTCCTTGGCGCCGCCACACGCGGTGGCCAGCAATGGCACGCCCGCGGCCATCGCCTCAAGCAGTACCATGCCGAATGGCTCGTGGTCTGAACTCAGCGCAAACACGTCGAATGCCCGGAAGTAACGTCGCGCGTCAGGCACTTGGCCCAAGAACTTAACCTGTTCGGTGATCCCGAGTTCACGCGCCAGCCCTTTGAGGTCTTGCTCCAAACGCCCTTGGCCGAGAATCACCAACTGGCTGTCAGCCGGCAGCTCAGGCAAGGCTTTGGCAAAACCTTGTAACAGCGTGGCCTGGTCTTTGTCCGGGTGCAGACGACCGACGTTGCCCACAATCCAGCCATTGGCCGACAACCCCAGCGCTTCACGCGCTTCGGCTGACGGCAACTGGCTGGCTTGCACAGCGTCGATATCGATGCGGTTGTAGAGCGTACTGATGCGTCCGGTCGGCCACTTGGGCAAACATTGACGCATGTCGTCGCGCACGGCATCCGACACACCCAGCAAGCTCAGGCGTTTGCGGAACAAGTTGGCAAACAGCTTGCGGGTACGACGCTGATAGTCACCAAACGCGTGATGCACGCCAATCACGGGTAAACCTGTGGCCAGCAAGACGATATAAATCGGCTTGAAGCGATGGGCGATGCAAAAACTGAAATTGCGCGAGGCTGCGATTTTTCGCAGCTCGCGAATGGCACCCAGCTTAAGACCACGAATGGCCTTGGAGCTGAATTCCATAAACAGCACTTCATCGGACGCACAGCCCGCAGCCACATCAGGATCGGCCGCCCCGGTCAAAAAGACCGTGGTGACTCGATACCCGCTATCGGCAAACAGGCTGGCGTACTGACGTGCACAGTCTAGAAACGGCCCATCATAGCCGTGACAAAACTGCAAAACATGACGCTCAGTCGAGCGAGTCATAAGCATCCGCGCCGTCTTTAACCACCAAAATATCTTCCATGATCAGGTACTGCAGATCGGAGCCAAAGAACATGTTCAGCGCATCCGTTGGCGAGCAAACCATTGGCTCTCCACGGCGGTTGAGCGAGGTGTTCAGCGACACGCCATTGCCGGTCAGAACCTCAAGCGCTTTCATCATGTCGTAGTAACGCGGGTTGTATTCGCGCTTAAGCACCTGCGCACGCGAGGTGCCATCTTCATGGACCACTTCCGGCACACGGGTTTTCCACTCTTCCGCTACTTCAAAAGTGAAGGTCATGAACGGCGCCGGGTGATCGACCTTGATCATCTGCGGGCCAACGGTGTCGAGCATCGACGGGCAGAAAGGCCTCCAGCGCTCACGGAACTTGATTTGTTCGTTGATGCGATCAGCTACGCCAGCGCTGCTCGGGCAACCAATAATCGAACGACCGCCCAACGCACGCGGGCCAAACTCCATGCGGCCTTGGAACCAGGCCACTGGGTTGCCATCAACCATGATCTTGGCGATGCGCTCCGGGGTTTTGTCGATTTTGCGAAAGTTCGGCTTGCCTGGGTGACGGGCACACGCCGCGATGACGTCTTCGTTGCTATACGCAGGGCCGAGGTAAACGTGTTCCATCTTCTCGACTGGCACGCCGCGAGCATGTGACACATAGGCCGCAGCACCCACCGCAGTACCCGCATCGCCCGATGCTGGCTGCACAAACAGCTCTTTGACTTCAGGGCGGGCAATGATTTTTTGGTTCAGCTTCACGTTCAACGCGCAGCCGCCCGCAAAAGCAATCTTGCCAGTCTCTTTAAGGATGTCGCCCAAGTAGTAGTCGATCATTTGCAGCGACAGTTTTTCAAACAGCGCTTGCATGCTGGCGGCGTAATGGATGTAAGGTTCGTCGGCGATATCGCCTTCACGCTTAGGCCCCAGCCACTCGATCAGTTTTGGCGAGAAGTAGAACCCTTTGCCTTTCTCTTTGTAGCGACGCAGGCCAATAACGTTGGCGTATTCGGTGTTGATCACCAACTCGCCATTTTCGAAAGAGGCCAAACGCGAGAAGTCATATTTGCTGGCATCGCCATACGGCGCCATGCCCATGACTTTGAACTCGCCATCGAGCATCTCAAAACCAAGAAACTCGGTGATTGCACCGTACAAGCCGCCGAGGGAGTCCGGGTCGAAAAATTCCTTGATCTTGTGGATCTGGCCGTTTTCGCCATAACCAAAGAAAGTGGTGGCGTACTCACCCTTGCCGTCGATGCCGAGGATCGCGGTTTTTTCTTTGAAACCCGAGCAGTGGTAGGCGCTGGAGGCGTGAGCTAAATGGTGCTCCACAGGCTCGATTTTGATTTTTTTCGGGTCAAAGCCCAATTGCTCAAGGCACCAGACAATTTTGTTGCGGTAGCGCTTGTAGCGACGGTTACCCATCAAAATCGCGTCAAGGGCGCGATCCGGTGCGTACCAATAACGCTTGGCGTAGTGCCAACGGGCCTTGCCGAACAAGCTGATGGGAGCGAATGGGATCGCTACCACGTCAACGTCAGAAGGTTTGATACCCGCTTGCTCAAGGCAGAATTTCGCTGATTCGTAGGGCATGCGGTTTTTTGCATGCTTATCGCGTACGAAACGCTCTTCTTCAGCCGCTGCAACCAGCTTGCCGTCGATATACAGGGCTGCTGAGGGGTCATGGCTCAGGGCGCCGGACAGGCCAAGGATCGTCAATGCCACAGGTTATGCCTCTTAAGAATGCAGGCAGGCGGCGGGCGCCTGAAAAAATGGTGTGCCTCTCGTCAAACGAGAAACAGAGAAAGGGCGCGATTATAGCTCAAAAGGCAACACCAAACCTCTAGGGCCTATTGCCGCCCTGCCAGTGAGCGCTATCAGTCTAATGTCAGCCATTACATATGTACCCCCATCGGCCCCAGGCTTTGGGATTACCTGTGACAACAGCGCCAGCCATTCAAGGCAAGCGCGACAACACAGGAGCACCGTTATGCCCAACTACCTAACACAGTTCAAAAAAGCTGAAGAACGCCTGTTACGTTTGACTAACCTCATACCAGACATGAACTTTTCACTGGACCAACTGTTGCAAGCGCACTTCCCACAGGTACCTACCGCCCGCTGCACACACGATCTTTTTATAACTTATAAAGCTCCACCTGAACCCGGCCAACATCCTAAACTGATCAGCCTTTCACTCATTACGCTCATTGAGAGCAGCTTCCTGCGTAGAGAGTTTCCTACTTACGACGACAGCTCAGCCAAGGTCTATGACACGGCCTACACTCTGGATGAGCAACATCTCGTACGGGAAATTTCAGCCTCTCAGATGAAGGTATTTGTAGAGGGCATCATCAACGACCTTGAGCAAAATATGAAAAAGGCGCTCAGGCTTTTTTGGGACGACCCCCTCATAACCCTAGAATATAACAGTCCTAAAAATTGGCTAATCTCCGTTGCTCGAGAGTTATTCGCCGCAGAGTCAGAGCTGCGCTACAGCGATAAAACACTGAGTGCTACCGCCTACGCCTATACCCGACAATTACTTTATTTCCCCTCATATACGGCGCTAAGTGAAAGCGGGTTAAGCAAGCCTTTAAGAGTGTACGAGGTGGCATTAAAAGCCCCTGTATCGGCACTGGATGCCCCGTTGAAAGACCTTATGGTCATTGCACATAGCAGCCTTTCCAATTTAGTGAATACATCGGATACATTTATTTCCGCGACAAAACCACCTCTTGTCTTGGATGAACACAGGGTTGTCCTGTTCAGTCCAGGTAGTGGACTGGAAGAGTTTGAGTCATTACATGCACTGAGTCTGGAACTGGAGGCCCGACTCAAGGATGAATACCAGCGTGAAGCACTGCTCGATTACGCACTGCTCAAGGACAGTCAGTTGGGGCTTAACTTATATGATGGCCTCGGTTTTCGGGAAATATCCACTGATGTGTTTGAGCACTATGTCTCTGGGCTAATAGACAAGCAAATCCAGAACCTTAGCTACGTATGGGAAAAAGCCACTGCTAAAGACAACCAATACAACCTTCAATTATTAGCTGAACAGGTAGCACATGCATTAAATATTAGTTTCAGCCTCAACCCCAAAGCCCTGCTAAAAACGCGCTACGCTCGACTACTGGAAAGCCAGCTCCCAATATGGCTACGGTTAGCGTCAGAAGAAAAAAAATTGCAGTGGCGCTTGGCTGTCGAACGACTAAAACAAGAAAGGCTTCTTTCTCAAACTACAAATAATACCCCCTTGCTTGTGAACGGCCGAAAAATCACATTACAAGAATTTGCCAAGCACCAACTCAAGCTACAGATACAGATCGACCATAAAATAGAGGTAGACCCTGATAGTATTTATATTTCTACCACCGAGGCCCATAACACCAGCCCAGGATTTTATCCGTTCGTAACATCAGGGTATACCGCGGGAGTGAGTGTTCATCGAACAGGGCCGACAATCACTTATAGAACTATCCGGCGCAGCTTAAGTGACTTGGCATTGGAAAATGTTGGACTTCTGGACCTTGATTACGCCCTGACTGCACGCGTTGTAGACTGGCAAGGGAAGCGCCACCCAATCCTCACGACGTCTTATTTAAAAACGTTAGTGCGCACACTAAACATTGGAAAAAACTACGAAACGCTGCTTTATAAACATCTTGTTGATCCAGAGTCTGAGCAGGTTGCTTGGCGTAAAGAACGTTATATTTCTGTAACAAAAGCAAAATTACGGTTGGATATTTTGGAATCCGAACTCTCTGGCGCACTGAGCGAAGAGGAGGCTACCAAAGTTGACGCTATATTAAACTTCCCAATCGAACGTTCACGCCCCGAAGTCAACGGAAAATACATCAATGTTCACCTGCTAACGCTGCGAGACAAACCCATGCTGGGTGTATTTGTCATCACGACTTACCACACCCCTGACCTCCTTTGCTATACCCCAGACGCACCAGACAAAATATGGTTCCGCAGAGCCAGTTCACTGGAAGAATTAATGGCTACGCTGTCGCACAGAACATTGCACAACTATGTATTGGAACGCGTCAGCAGTGCAACACAGCCGTATATCAAGCAAGCACTGAAAGAGAGCCTCGACTTCTTTGACGCCGGATTACAAGTAATCACTGGCCATTTTTTACAGGCGTATTACGACGCCGATGCCGCGTTTGTTATACGCAATACCGATGAACAATCGACCTCAACCCTTGAGGCCAACGTACAAACCGCAAAAGATATAGCGCTGACGGTTATCGACGTCATCAGCTTTGCTCTCCCGCTCAAAATACTGCTGCCTCTAGCATTAGCACGCTTCATTTACAGCGCTGCCGAAGGTTTGGATGCACTTGAGCGAGGCGAAAAAAAAGAAGCCATGCTCTATTTTTTGGAGTCGATCAGCCACCTGACCGATGGCGCCTCAGACTTTGCAGGGTCTGCCGTGTTTGGTCGATCCATACGCCAGCGCGCCCGAATATCTTTTCCAGTCTTAAGCCCAAGAGCTGCCAGCACCAAAGCCATAACCAATATGACCCTGCGCAACAGGGACAGGTACGGCGAGGGCATCTACGAACTTGTCGAAATCACTGGCGAACAACCTCGCTATTACCTCCAGGATGCACACGACAGCTTATATCGCGGTCAATTCGACCACCTGAGCGAAACCTGGCAAGTCATCGACGAGAGACAGCCTAATGCTGTTTACCGAATATCGGTGTATCAAGTGTCAGCGGGGCGGTGGAGCTTGTCTCCTGCTAGACATACGACCTATCCTAGCCTGCAAGAGCTAATTGAAAGAGCCTCCATTGATATAAACCTGAGTAACCTAAAACCTGACATCGACGGTACCTATAAAGTTAACAACCTTTACTACATTCAACAAAGCGGAGTCGTTTTTGAAGTTCAATACGGCTGGCTGGGGCGGCATCTGTACTTGAATATGCCAGGCAGTTCACGCGGCAATCAATATAGCTATAAGGTGCGACGCAGTATAGAAGGTGGTCACTGGGAAGTTAAACATCGGCTGAGTGACTACTCTAAACAGTGGGAGCCGTTAACTCTGGATCGCTCGCGCCAGTCCTCCATCGCCTCGAATTCATCCGGATCCACCTACAGTGATTACGATGCCGCGCCAGAACACGTGGCAGCGCTGAAGTACCTGATCGAAATGAAGCAAGTTAACTTTAATAGCTACTTTTTACCCCGTCATACCGAAGGTGAGGCCGCCAGGGCTCACATTGAAGGTATACAACGAAAAATGCTCACCGACGCACTAACCTTCTTCAAAAACTGGCACCCAACCGCACGGCAAAAGCCACCTAAAATCGACGCATATGAAACACACGAGAGCATATTTAACAAGCTCTACGAGAAATATTCCGGAGTCATTATTGGTGAGGCACACTCCGATACGTCGAGCAAAAAAATCATCATGGACAACATGGCTTTTCTCGCAAAAAACAATGTGAAAGTTCTTTATATGGAGCACCTGCAAACTGACTTGCATCAACCCTATTTGAATGAGTTTTTCAGGACAGGAAAAATGTCTCCCGCGCTGGAAAAGTTCCTGAACGATCAGGATAAAGGCCATCGTATTGATAGACGTAGCCCGTATAACTTCACGAACCTTGTGCTAAAAACCCAACGTTACGGTATTCGGGTCAAAGCTATCGATTGCGTGGCCAGTTATTACAGCAAAACGCTGATGCACCTTGACGCCAAGAGCATTCGACATGAAATGCTCAGTTACGGCGCCTCGAAAATAATTCGTCAATATACGGCCAATGTCGGCAAACACAAATGGATTGCGCTGACCGGGAATACCCACGCCAACACCTACAATGGTGTACCCGGCTTGGCAGAGCTTGAAGACGTTGTAGGATTGCGTGTTCAGGATGTCGCGCCCGGCAAGAGTCAAGGCATCAATACTGACTCAGGCACCATCTATTACCACCCTACAAGCTCTACCCACTATTCACTGTTGAAAAATGATTGGGTGCTGGGCATTGAGGTGCTCTCCCCTCCCCCCTCTCCACCTACACCCACACGGACCCGCCTGGAACTAATACTGCCTCGCCCCGGCATGTTTACTTTTGATAATGACTCGATTATGGGACCGATACTGGCACATCACACAATGGACGGCCGTATAAGGCAGTCACCGTTAATATTCAATAGCGATGGTACATTCTATATTTACTACCCTGAATGGCGAGACATTCATCTAACGCAGTATTCAGCGCTGCAGCCCATGATTGATGACTTGAAGCTGATGAACATGAAGGAGGTTTAACAAATCAAAAACCGGGGCATAGCCATTACATATATACCCCCAGCGAGGGATGACTTTGAGATTACCTGTGACAACAGCTTTGGCCGCACACGGCTCACGCAATCACACAGGAATACCCCAATGTCAGCCCCTCTCACCCAGCTCAAATACGCTGAAAAAAAACTGTCACTCCTGATCAAATCAATACCTGACTTTCGCCAGTCGCTTGACCATCAATTACACACCTACTTTTACCCTCGACTGCCCGCTAACATTAGCGCTGAAAAAATATACATTACCTATGAAGCGCCGCTAGAGCCTGCACAAACGCCAAGATTAGTCAGCGACTCGCTCAGCGAGCTGATCAAGCGCCGCTACGTAAGCGGGCATAACTATACGTATGACCCAAGCTCAACCAAGGTGTATAGCCGTGATTACACACTGGATGAGCAATACTTGGTGCATGCACTCTCGATCGTGCAGATTGAGGAATTTATGAGGCACACCCTCAATAATCTCGAATCAACCGTGACAACCGCACTTGAACATTTTTGGATAACACCTCGCAGTAACCTTGAAAACAAAGCCCCTAAAGACTGGCTCTCTGCTTTTTTACGCGCACTAATCACCACCGAGACCGAGCTACGCCACACGGATAGGACACTGAGCACTTTTGGCTATAACGCGATTAAACAAGTACTCGCCCACTCAACCTTTCAAGCCCGCCTTGAAAGTGGAGCGAGCCACCCATTAAGCGTCTACTGCATAGCTCTAAAAGGTTTTGTTTCTGCATTAGATGCACCCTTGCAAGGACTGTTGGTCATTGTTAACCGTACCCACTCAAACTTAAGCGATCCAGCGCTCGACTTTAGCCGAGTAACAAAACCGTCCCCTCTAGAAGATCAACATAAGGCCGTACTTTACATCCCGGGCAGCGGTCTAGAAGAGTTCGACTCCCTGCATGCACTAAGCTTGGAGCTTGAAAGCCGGCTCCAGGATGAGTACCAACGCAAGGCTCTGCTCGATTACACGCTGCTTAAAGACCGCGAGCGGGCGCAGCATTTGTTTGGTATTGGTTACCGCGAAATAACTGCTGACGTGTTCGACATCTACACCGCTGAGCTGATGGATAATCAAAAACAAAATATCGCTCACGCTTGCAAGATCACTAAAGAGCCAAACACTCCAAATAACTTTGCAGCACTGACCACCCAGATCGAACGAGCACTCAGCATCACCCTGAATCCGGCCAATATTCTGCAAGCGCGCTACACCCGATTACTAGAAAGCCAACTTCCTACGTGGCTCACCACAGCCCCAGAAGAAAGCAAACAACAATGGCGCCAATCCGTAGAGCGCCTCAGAAACGAGATGCGCATTTCCCAAACCAGTGAACTGAAATTTCTACAGGGAAATGGCGGTAAAACTACCTTATTGGGTTATGCCAGATCCCGCCTCAAAAAAAAGATAAAGGCAGACCACTCAATTAACGTTGATCCCGACCAGATTTTTATATCCACGACCCAAGCCTATAACACTGCCCCCGGTTTCAACCCTCTATCGACCTCAGGTTACGCCGCAGGGGTGAGTGTCCATCGAACAGGATCAACAATCACTCAAAGCACCACTCGCCGCAGTTTGAGTCAATTGGCACTTGAGAATGTCGGGTTACTGGATCTGAACTTTGCTCTTACTGCCCGTGTTCAAAGCGCTGATGGTAAGAGCCACCCAGTCCTCACTGCAGATTATGTAAAAACGCTGGTGCGCACACTGGATATTGGAAACAGCTACAATAATTTGCTGCATATCACCCTCATCGACCCATACTCTACGCAGGTTCAATGGCGAACAGATCGCTTCATCACCGTTACAACAGCACAATTACGCTTGGATATTCTGGAAGCCAAGCTGTCGGGTATTCTCTCAAGCGAAGAAGCCAGTCGGGTTGAGGTCATATTGAGCCATCCGGTGGAAAACACTCGCCCCGAGATCAATGGCAAGCAGATCAAAGCTTACTTTTTGACGTTGCGGGATAAACCTATGCTGGGCGTATTTGTCGTTGCCGCTTACAACTCTGCCAGCCTTATTTGCTACACCCCAAATGCGCCAGACAACGTGCATTTCCGCAAGGCTGACTCACTGGATAACTTAGCAGTTGTGCTATCGAACAAATTACTTCATAGCTATGTATTAGAACGCGTGAGCAGCGCTACACAGCCATATGTCAGGCACCAGCTAAAACAAGGTGTTAGCTTCCTTGGTGCAGGACTCCAGCAGGTCACCCAACACTTCTTGCAAGCCTATTACGACGAGAGTGCAGCCTTCGTTATACGCAATGCCGATGAACAATCGACTTCAACCTTTGAGGCCAACGTACAAACCGCCAAAGATGTGGCATTGGCCGTCATTGACGTCATCAGTTTTGCATTGCCTGTCAAAATACTGCTGCCTCTGACGTTGGCACGCTTTATTTACAGCCTAAGCTCAGGTTTTGATGCCTTGGCGCGGGACGAAAAAAATGAGGCAACGAGCCATTTTCTGGAATCGGTGAGCCACCTGACCGACGGCGCCTCAGACTTGGCAGGCTCTATCGCGTTTGGCCAAACCATCCGTAATCGCCCACACACTCCAGCCCTAGCGTTAAGTCCCAAGGCCGCCAGCACCCACCCCAAAACCAATATGAGGTTGCGCGACAATGACGAGTACGGAGTTGGCATCTACGAATACACCAGTGCAAGTGACGGGCTAACTCGCTATTACCTTCTGGATGAACACGGCAATGTGTACCGCAGCCAGTACGACAATTTGAACGAAACGTGGCGCATCATCGACGAACGTCAACCCAATGCCCTCTACAACATGCCCGTCTATCATTTATCTGCTGGTCGATGGGGAGTCAGCAGCACACCTGCGGACGTCATGAGCTTGCGGGAGCTGATCGAAAAGGCTTCGGTCAACGTTAATCTCAACGGCCATACGCCAGATATCAAGGGCATTTACAAGATCAATAACTTTAGTTACATCCGCCAAGGAGAAGCTGTTTTTGAGGTTCAATACGGTTGGATGGGACACCACCTGTACTTAATCATGCCGGGGACCTCTCGAAGCAGCCAAAACACTTATAAGGTGCGCACTAATAGTGATCTCGGCTATTGGGAAGTTAAGCGGCGCAGTGTTGTCCTTACCAAGCAGTGGGAGCCGCTCAGTCTGAGCCCAATCCGCCAGACCACGCTACCGCGAAACGCCCCTCATATCATTTACACCCATTACGATGCGGGCGTAGAGCATGTGGAGGTTTTAAGGGAAATAACAGCCAACAAAGAAATCAATTTCAGCAGAGAAGTTTATTACTTTAGCTCAAAATGGGAAGCTGCCAGAATTCATATCATGGATATTCAAAATACAATATTTAGGGATGCACTGATTTTTTTAAAAAACCACTCGCCTACGCCACGAATCACGCCGCCGACCATGCCAGAACATGCGTCCCAGGAGGCCATACTAAAAACACTCCATGATCACTACCCAGGAATTGTTATCGCCGAAGCTCACAATGAAACAGCCAGTAAAAAGTTTATCATGGAGAACATGGCTTACCTCGCAAAAAGCAAAGTAAAAGTTTTGTACATGGAACATCTTCAAACTGATTTGCACCAACGCTTTTTGGACATTTTCTTGAGAACAGGAACAATGCCTCCAGAACTGGATGAGTTCCTTAGGCATCTAAACGCAGGTCATCGCATTGATAAAAAAACCCCCTATAACTATAGAAGTTTAGTGCATATCGCCCAGCGTCACGGCATTCAAGTTAAAGCCCTCGACTGCGTGGCCAGTTACAACAGCAAAGGGCTATCAAACCCTGATTCAGTCAGCCCTCGTCATGAAATGCTGAGCTACGGGGCGCATCAAATAATCCATGAATATACGGCAACCCAAGGCTGGCATAAATGGATCGCGCTGGTCGGCAATACTCACGCCAACAGATACAAAGGCGTACCCGGCCTCGCTGAGCTTGAAGGCTCTGTGGGGTTACGTATTGAAGATGTTTCGTCAGGGGAGGGGCAAGGAATTAGACTTGATAAGGGCTTCATTGATTACCGCTCAATGCTTAATAACAAAACGTCGCTCCTGAAAAACGACTGGGTGCTTAAGATTGAAACTCCCAACAAAGCGCCGCGCCCCCCCATGCTCACAAACACCCAATTGCTTGAAAAACTGACCGAGGTCGGTATGTACACCTTTGAAAACTTCCCACTGCTGGGTCCATTTTTAGTCTATCGCTCCAACAATGATCTATTAGTGAAAACGCCTTTCATATTTGATACCGATGATGCATTCCACATCAACATGCCTAACAGACCACTCGTCCATCAAAAAAAATACACCGCTCTGCATGATATGTTCATTGACTTGGCGAGTATCGGAATGAAAAGGGGGTAATGCTTTTACCGAAAGGGTGAAAGGGCATAGCCCCGGGGCATCATGATAATGATGCCCTTCCCTCACCGTATCCCCGTGTTAAGTCGAACACTCAGCACTACATATCTAGCCCCATCAGCCCCCTACTTTGGGATTACCTGTGACAACAGCGACCGCCATACATGGCTCACGCAACCACACAGGAATACCCCTCAATGCCCAATTACCTCACACAGCTCAAGCAGGCTGAACAGCGACTGTCTCGCCTCATACAAGTTCTGCCAAATATTGCTCAGACATTTGATTACCAACTACAAAACTATTTTCCTCACCTGCCCGCAGGCAGTTGCACTGACCTGCTTCACATCACCTATCAAGCCCCTCCTGAACCGGGCCAAAGACCCGAACTGATCAGCTATTCACTCAGCGAACTCATTAATCGTAGTTTTTTCACCGGGCGAGTACCCACATATAAACAAGGCTCAACCCATCTGTATAACCATGCCTACACGTTGGATGAGCAGGATCGTGTACAGGGTGTCTCGATCCTTTCAATAGAGACTTTTGTGGCCGACCTGATCAACAATTTTGAGTTGTGCATAAAAAATACAATGACTGTTTTTTGGAACACAGCTTACCCAAGCTTTGAACATAGACCCCCCGAAGACTGGCTATGTTTTTTTGTAAAAGACCTACTCACCGCCGAAGCAGAACTTCGCCATACAGACAAAACCCTGAGTGACACAGCCTATAAAGCTGTCAGCCAAATACTCACTAACCCAGCATTTCAAGCCCGTGTAGAGAACGGGGCAAGCAACCCATTAAGCGTGTATCGCGTGGCGTTGAAAAACCAAATACCCCTGGACGATGTTCCACTAAAAGGTTTGCTGGTTATCACCCACAGCAGCACCTTAAGTCAGAGCAATGCAGCGTATATCGCTAATGGTGAGACGGAGCTGTCAGAAGCTCATGACCCACTATCTTTAGCCACACCTAAAGTAGTGCTTTACATGCCGGGAAGCGGCCTTGAGGAATTTGATTCTTTGCATGCACTGAACCAAGAACTGAAAGCACGACTTAACGATGCTTATCAGAGTGACGCACTGCTTAATTACACATTGCTCAAAGACCGCCAACGCGCAGCAAGCTTGAGCAAGTTTGACTATCACGAGATAACGACTGACGTGTTTGATCATTTCGTCGATGAACTGATTGATACCCTGAATCAGAACTTAACCTTCGCCTGGAAAGCTACCAGAGCCCAAAATACTCAAAACGACCTTGAGACACTGGCCACAAGGATTGAGCAAGCCCTTGGCGCCAGCTTTTACGTCAACCCGACAGCTATTTTGCAAACGCGCTACACCCGGTTATTGGAAAACCAACTGCCCACTTGGCTCACTTCAGCCCCTGAAGAAAGCAAACAACAATGGCGCCGGGCAGTAGAGCGTCTTAAAAACGAAAGGCTCGCCTCACAGACAACAGAAAACTCACCACTACTGGAGAACGGCCAGAAAAGTACCTTATTGGGTTACGCCAGAGCCAGGCTCAAACAACAGATAAAGGCTGAGCATCAACTGGACATCGACCCCGACCAAATTTTCATTTCAACGACCAAAGCCCTCAATACCAGCCCCGGGGTTTATCCCTTCGGCACTTCCGGGTATGTGGCAGGCGTCAGTGTCCACCGAACAGGGCCCACAATCACTTACAAAACCACTCGACGTAGCTTGAGTGAGTTGGCATTGGAAAATGTGGGACTGCTGGATCTGGACTTCGCCCTGACTGCCAGAGTGCATGACGCTCAGGGCAAGTTCTATCCAGAGCTCACGGCAGAGTATTTAAAAGCCTTGGTGCGCAGGCTGAATATTGGAGAGGCCTACAAAGTCCTGCTCTACAAAACCCTCGTTGATCCAACGTCTAAACAGGTCAAGTGGCGCCGTGAACGCTACACCGCCGTGACAACGGCCCAACTGCAACTGGATGTTCTGGAGGCCAAACTGGCAGGTCAACTCACCCGTGAAGAAGCCTCTTGGGTTGAGACAGTATTGAAGCATCCTGTCGAGAGTACACGCCCTACAGTCAACGACAAGTCCGTCAAAGTACATTTGCTGACACTGCGTGATAAACCAATGCCCGGGGTACTTGCCATCACGACTTACTCCCCCTCACGCCTCCTGTGCTATACCCCAAATGCCCCCGACAAAGTGTGGTTTCGGACAGCCAACTCAATGGACGACTTAGCTCATGAGCTGTCGAAAAAAAAACTGCGCAGTTATGTCCTGCAACACGTGAGTAGTGCTGAGAGACCTTACATTAAACACTCACTTAAACAGGGCCTTAAGTCTCCAACGCTTGGGTTACAAGTGATCACCGCTGACTATCTGCAAACCGCTTACGAAGAAGAAGCTGGCTTCGCACTGCGTAATGCCGATGAACAATCAACTTCAACCTTTGAAGCTAACCTGCAAACGGCCAAGGATGTGGCGCTGACTGTCGTTGATGTCATCAGCTTTGTGCTGCCCACCAAAATACTGCTGCCACTGGCCTTGTCACGCTTCTTTTACAGCCTGGCGGAAGGGATTGACGCCCTCAAACGTGACGAAAAAAACGAGGCCATGTTCTTATTTCTGGACTCGATCAGTCACCTGACTGACGGCGCCTCGGACTTTGTCGGCTCGGCGGTGTTTGGGCGAGCCATCCGCCAACGTCCCAAAAAAATCGCCCCCCTCTTGAACCCAAAAGCTGCGAGCACACTACCCAAAACCAGCATGACACTACGCAACAGTGACAGCTATGGCAGTGGCATCTACGAGTTCACCAATGCGGGTGACGGCCAAGTCCGTTATTACCTTCAGGATGACCAAGGCAATCTTTACCTCAGCCAATACGACAACCTGAGCGAAACATGGCGCATTATCGATGAACGTCAGCCTAATGCGATTTACAGCTCAACAGCCACGCAATTATCAGCAGGCCGATGGGGCATCACCTCTGCAACCCCCGCCTCCAACTTGAGCGTACAAGAGCTGATCGAAAAAGCGTCGGTCAACGTTAACCTCTCTGAGCGCACGCCTGATGCCAACGGTGTCTACAGGCTTGATGGCCTTTATTACATCCAACAGAACGGGATTGTTTTTGAAGTTCAATACGGCTGGCTCGCACGTCACCTGTACCTGAACATGCCGGGGTCTTCACGCAGTAATCAAAACATTTACAAAGTACGACGCACTGATGGGCACGGTGATTGGCAGGTCAAACGTCGGTTGAGTGACAACACAAAACTGTGGGAGCCCTTGTCCCTCAACCAAACAGATCGAGCCTCTATCCCGGCTGACGCCCCCCCGATCACTTACAGCGATTACGACGCACCGGCCGAACACGTCAGCGCATTAAAGGAAATGACCACAGCCAAAGAAGCAGACTTCCAAAATTACTTTTACCTCTCTAACCCCAAGTGTGAAGCCGCACGGCGCCATATGCTCAGAGTGCAGCAAAAAATGCTCACCGATGCACTTGAGTTCTTTCAAACCCATCCATTGCCTACACGACCTGCGCTACCCGAAATCCCCGTAAATGCGTCACAGGAACTTATTTTTAAAACACTCTATGACACCTACCCCGGCGTTGTTATCGCAGAGGCTCATTTCGCCACATCGAGTAAAAAAATCATCTTGGACAACATGGCCTATCTTGCAAAACAAGACGTGAAAGTGCTGTACATGGAGCATTTGCAAACTGACTTGCATCAACCTTATCTGGACGAACTTTTTAAAACAGGAAAGATGCACCCTGAACTGGCTGTTTTTTTGAATAGCCAAGATATCGGTCACGGCGTCAATCAGCTCACCCCTTATACCTTCACCCGTTTAGTACAAAAAGCTCACACTCACGGCATTCACGTTAAAGCCATTGATTGCATCGCCAGTTACAACCCCAAGGGTCTACGCAATGCCAACTCTAAAAGCATTCGCCATGAACTGCTCAGTTACGGAGGGGCTTTGATAATCCGCAAAAACACACCTCCATCAGAAGGCCATAAATGGATCGCCCTGACAGGTAACACCCACGCCAACACCTTCAAGGGTGTGCCAGGTTTCGCTGAGATTGAAGGGGCTGTTGGGCTGCGTGTTGAGGATGTACTGCCCGGAACAAGCCAAGGTATCAGGATTGATGCCGGGCTGATCGATATAACCCCGTTTCATCTCTATGATTATTCATGCCTGAAAAATGACTGGGTACTTGATATTGAAATCTCTGGTGCAAAAGCACACCCCCCCGCACTGACCCAAGAACAGCTCACTGTTGCGCTCCCCATTGGCGGGATGTTCCTCCTTAATAACGACCCTGTACTGGGGCCGCTTCTCATCCACCGTTCCCATGCTAGAGAGCTGATAAAAACGCCCCTCCTGTTTAACCCCGACGGCACGTTTCGCATCGAGCGCATAAACTGGCCGGATGTTCACCAAAAGCCCTATGCAGACCTGCACCAACTCCTCCGGGACTTAACCAAAAGGGGTATGAGGAAGGTGTAAACAGAGGCTGGATATGAGTGCCTGAACACTGGGAGCCCATCAACGGGCTGTCTCGTTGACCTCATAAGCGCTACATATGTACCCCCAACAATCCTTGGCATTGGGATTACCTGTAGCAACAGCGCCGGCCATACAAGGCCTGCGCAAACACACAGGAATATCGTAATGCCAGCCCCTCTCGCACAGCTAAAATTGGCTGAGCAGCAACTGTCACGCTTAATCCAGGTTCTTCCCGATCTGGACATATCACTTGATCATCAGTTGCAAACATCGTTCCCGCTTTTGCCAGCGGACAGTTGCATCTATGACCTCTGCATTACTTACCCGACGCCACCTGAGCCGGGGCAGATCCCAAAGTTAGTCAGTTACACCCTTAGCAAGCTCATAGAACACAGCTACCTAAGCGGCCATGTGCCCAGCCACGACCAAGAATCCACCAAGGTGTACAACCGCACTTTTTCACTGGATGAACTTGATCTTGTACAGAACATCTCGATCTCACAGATAGAAACGTTTGTGAGTTATGTCATCAACAATCTTGAGCTGTGTGTAAAAAATACACTGGAGCATTTCTGGAAAGCGCAACGCGTCAGCCTTGAAAATACAGCACCTGAAGACTGGCTCTCAGCGCTTACACGAACGTTAATCACCGCAGAAACAGCGTTACGCAATGCTGACAAAACGCTAAGCGACTCAGGCTATGCCGCAGTTCACCAGTTACTGACCCACCCAACATTTCAGGCACGCGTTGACAGCGCAGTAAGCAACCCAATGCACGTCTATAACGTAGCGTTAACAGGCCAAAACTCGGCACTAGATATTCCTTTGCATGGCTTGCGGGTCATTTCGGACAGCACCGCCTCGGCTCTGAGCGATACGAGGGCCTTTAACCCAGCAACAGAGCTGGCGTTGACGCAAGAGACGCAAACCCTGATGGCGCGCAAGGTGGTGTTGTACACCCCTTACAGCGGTCTGGAAGAGTTCGACTCCTTGCATGCGCTAAGCCTGGAGCTACAAGCCCGGCTCAACGACATTTATCAACGCGAAGCATTGCTTGATTGCGTACTGCTCAAGGATCGCCAACGTGCACTGAGTATCCATGAGATTGGCTATCGCAAAAACAGCGCAGATGTCTTCGAGGCGTATGCCGCTGAGCTGATTGATCTGCAAACCCAAAACATGGCCCACGCTTGGGAAACCGCCAGAGCTCAACAGACCCAATTCAACCTTGAGAAGCTGGCCTCGCTGATTGAGCAATCACTGCGCATCAACCTCAACCCGACCGGTATTGCGCTAGCACGCCACACCCGGCTACTGGAAAGCCAACTGCCCACGTGGCTCACCTTGGCCTCAGAAGAAAAAAAGCAGCAGTGGCGCCAAGCCGTTGAACAGCTAAAGCATCAAAGGCTCCTCTCCCAGACTGCGTCCCATCCTGAAAAAACCACCTTGCTGAGCTACGCCAAATCCCAACTGAAGCGACAAATACGGGTTGATCATCAGCTAGAAGTAGACCCCGACCAGATTTTCATCTCTACCACCCATGCCCATAACACCGGCCCCGGGATCTACCCCCTTTCTACTTCAGCATATGCCGCCGGTGTGAGTGTGCAGCGAACAGGGCCGACCATTACTCATAGCAGTACTCGGCGTAGTTTGAGCGAACTGGCACTGGCGAATGTGGGCCTACTGGACGTCACTTTCACACTGACTGCCCGTGTTTTAGACCAACATGGCAAGCCCCACCCGACTCTGACCCCGGCGTATTTGAAAACACTGGTGCGTGGTCTGGATATTGGGAAAACCTACAAAGCCTTGCTCTACACAACCCTCATTGACCCAACATCTGCACAGGTTAAATGGCGTAAAGAGCACTACAGCGCCGTGACCATAGCCCAACTGCATCTGGATGTTTTGGAAGCCGAACTGGCAGGGCACCTCACTGAAGAAGAGGCCCTGTGGGTCAAAGCTGTCTTGAACCAGCCCGTCGAGAGCGAACGCGCCCCGGTCAGCGGTAAATCCATCAACCTCCAGCTACTGACACTACGCGCCCACGCCATGCCCGGCATGTTTGTCATCAGCACACAGCCATCCTCACAACTGCTTTGCTACACCCCGAATGCACCAGACACTATTAGGTTTCGCAGGGCCAGTTCACTGAGTGAACTCGCCAACGAGCTGTCAAAAAAAGCACTGCACAGTTATGTGCTACAGCGCACAAGTACAGCCACACAGCCTTACATCAAACACTTGCAAACGAAGGGACAAACGCTTTCCCAAGTTAGCCTGCAAACAGTTTCCACTGATTTTTTGCAAACCCTTTACGATCAAGAAGCAGCCTTTGCAGTCCGTAACGCCGATGAACAATCGACCTCAACCTTCGAAGCTAACGTGCAAACCACCATTGATGTAGCCGTGGTGCTGGTTGACGTGATCAGCTTTGTTCTACCGACAAAAATACTGCTGCCTTTGGCATTTTCGCGCTTCATGTACAACGTACTTGGCGGTTTGGACGCACTGCAACGCAACGATAAAGACGAAGCGTTATCGTACTTTCTAGAGTCGATCAGCCACTTGTCTGACGGAGCTTCGGACTTTGCTGGCTCTGTCGTGTTTAAGCGCGCCATACGTCAACGGCCCCAAGCCTCCGTGCCAACCCTGAATCCAAAGACTGCCAACACAAGATCCAGAGTTGATCTAACCCTGCGCAACAGTGACAGCTATGGCAGTGGCATCTACGAATACACCGAGGCCAGTAACGGGCAAACCTACTACTACCTCCAGAGTGATAAAGGAAACGTGTACCCCGGCCAATACGACAATTTAAACGAAACTTGGCGAGTGATCGACGAACGCCAACCTGAAGCGATTTACAGCACGCCCGTCTCTCAATTAGCTGCTGGCCGATGGGGCATCTCCTCCACAACACAGGCAACTAGCATTAGCCTGCATGAGTTGATCGAAAGAGCCTCAGTCAATATCAACCTAGCAGCTCAGGCGCCTGATGCCAGTGGTATCTACCGAACCGATCACACTGCTTACATTCAACAAAACGGCATTGTGTTTGAGGTTCAATACGGATGGCTAGGGCGTCGTCTGTACTTGATCGTACCCGGCACTTCGCACGGCCATCAAAACACCTACAAAGTACGACGTAATACCGAGCATGGGTATTGGGAAGTCAAACGGCGCCTGAGCAACAACACCAAACAGTGGGAGCCATTGACCCTGAACCAACCTCGCCAACTCTCTGTGACGGTTGACACCGCCACTACCATTTACACTCTTTACGATGCCGCGCCGGAGCACTTGAGCGCGCTGAGAGAGTTAACCGTTGGCACGGAGATAGCGCTGAGCAGTTACATCTACAAGCACAATGCTGAGTGGGAGGCGGCTAGGAGGCATGTCGTTAATATTCAAAAAAAATGCTCATTGATGCACTGACATTCTTCAGAACCCTGCCCCCCATTACACGAGCAAAAGCGCCTTACATACATCCGAACGCCTCCCAGGAAGTTATGTTTAAAAGCCTCTATGACACCTACTCTGGCGTCGTGATCGCCGAAACGCATTTCGCGGGCTCGGGCAAAAAAATAATCCTCGACAACATGGCTTATCTCGCTAAAAACAACGTGACAGTGTTGTATATGGAACACTTACAAACTGACTTGCATCAAACCTATCTAGATCAGTTTTTTAAAACAGGCGCGATGCACCCTGAACTTGAACTCTTTCTTAAAAGTCAGGACTTCGGACACAAAACAGATATCAGCAGCGGGTACACGTTTAGCCGTTTGGTACAAGAAACTCAACGTCACGGCATTCAAGTAAAAGCCATTGATTGCTTTGTTAGCTACTACACCAAGGGCCTGGCGCACCCTGATGCCAAGAGTATTCGCCATGAAATGTTCAGTTATGGAAGCTCACAAACCATCCGTAAAAATACGCTCCAAGCCGAGCAAAAAAAATGGATTGCACTGACCGGTAACAGCCATGCCAATTCGTTCAAAGGGGTTCCCGGCCTCGCAGAGCTTGAAGGGGCTGTTGGGTTACGCGTGCAAGATGTACCGCCAGGTACAGGGCAAATTATCAAGCCAGATACAGGATTCATCGAATACGACCCTGCAAACATCAATGACTACTCCTATCTGAAAAACGACTGGCTGATTCATATTGAAATCCCCGGCGCCCCCACTTCCACTGCACCGTTAACACACAAGCAACTGACTGAAAGCCTCCACACTCCTGGGATGTATACCTTTGAAAACCAATCGCCACAGGGGCCGATCATCATCCACCGGGCTCGCACAGGGGAGTTGATACAAACGCCCTTCGTCTTCGATAGCACGGGGGCATTTCATATCGAGCGGCCCAGTTGGCCGAGCATTCATCAGAAATCCTATACCGACCTAAACCACCTGCTTGATGATCTGACGGCCATGTACATGCAAAGAGCGCAATAAACTCCCTGAGTTGATACCCAGCGCCCAGGCTGCGACCTAATGCCGCAGCCTCGGTGGCAGGCGCCCTCAGCGGCTAAACTGCGCGGCCTCTGCTAGCCTGATACCGGCCTGTCCAAGCCCGGTCGCTTCACACGGAAACCTGCTGCTCCCCATGAAAGCCTTTAACCCCGCCTATGTTGCCCTTCTATTGCCCTGCCTGCCCCTAAGCCCGAGCGCTCAGGCAGACAGTGAACCGCTGATGCTCGACCCCAGTGTTATCACGGGCTCACGCAGCGCCAGCGCCAGTTTTGATTTGCCGTACTCGGTCGACAGCATCAGCCAAGAGCAAATACAGGATGGGCAACTGGGCATCAATGCTTCAGAAGTGCTGTCCCGCGTGCCGGGGCTGGTGGTGCAAAACCGCCAAAACTACGCACAAGATTTACAAATCTCGTCCCGCGGCTTTGGCGCACGATCAGCCTTTGGTGTGCGAGGAATCAAGTTGATTGCTGACGGCATTCCGGCCAGCACCCCCGACGGCCAAGGTCAGGCAGCCACGTTCAACCTCGACACCGCCGAGCGCATCGAAGTGCTGCGCGGCCCGGCCGCGACCTTGTATGGCAGCAATGCGGGCGGGGTCATCCAAATGTTCTCCCGCGATGGCGAGGGTCCGCCACGCATAGGCGCAGAAACGTTGATTGGCAGTGATGGCCTGAGCAAAAACCACCTCACCGCCGAAGGCGCTACTGACGACGTAGGCTTTGTGCTCGACGCCTCGCGCATGGACACCGACGGCTACCGCGAACACAGCGCCGCTCGTCGCGACCAGACATTTGCCAAGCTCAACTTAAAACCCGACGACGACAGCAAACTGGCACTGATTTACAGCAGCCTTGAGCAAAACGGTACCCAAGACCCATTGGGCCAAACGTGGGAAGCCTACAAAGCCGACCCGCGCTCAGTCACGCCCAACGCTCTGACCTACAACACCCGTAAAAGCATCGACCACCAACAACTGGGCTTGAACTACGAACGCTACATCGGCGACGCGACCTTGCAGGTCAATGCGTATACCGGAACGCGCAGCGTGATTCAGTACTTGGCGATTCCCAAATACAGCGGAAAACCACCAACACTAAACCCTGCTAACGAGCGTGGTGGCGGTGTTGTACAGTTCGACCGCAAATTCTACGGCGCCAATGTGCACTGGATTCAGCCCATCAGCGGCGTACCGGGCGAATTGACCATTATTGGTGGGTTAGATTTCGACCAAAGCCGGGACAACCGTCACGGCTATCAAAACTATGTCGGAGATCAACTGGGCGTTAAAGGTGAGGAGCGCCGAAATGAAGTCGATACAGCTCGCAGCCTTGACCCCTTTGTCCAAGCAAACTGGGCCATTGATAACTGGACCATCCAAACTGGCCTGCGCTACAGCACGATGGAAATGGACGTTGACGATCACTTCTTGAGCAACGGCGACTCTAGCGGCACTAAACGGTACGAGAAAGCTACGCCGTCGATGAGCGTGATGTACGCCTTTACCCCTCAGTTGCATGGTTATGTCAGCGCAGGCAAAGGATTCGAGACACCGACTCAAGCAGAACTTGCCTACGCGCCGGGCAATCAAGAAGGCTTCAACTTCGGCCTTAAGCCTTCCGAGAGCACTCAGTACGAAATGGGCTTGAAGGCTCAACTCAACAACACCCGCATCAACGCTGCGGTGTTCCAAATCACGACCGAAGATGAATTAGTAGTAGCAGGCTCTGAAGGTGGACGTACCAGCTACCAAAACGCGGGTCGCACTCTGCGTCGCGGCTTTGAACTGGGCGTCGAAAGCCAGCTCAGCGAGCACTGGACGACCACATTGGCGTACACCCGCCTGCAAGCCACTTACGACAGCGACTTCGCCAGCCCCAAGGGCACGATCGACAAAGGTAACTACCTGCCGGGCGTGCCGCAAACCACCCTGTTTGCCGAAGTGAACTGGAAGCCCACAGACTGGCTGAGCACCGCCGTTGAAGGCATGTACCGCAGCAAGGTTTACGTCGAAGACACCAACACCCAAAAAGCTGCCCCAGCCTATAGCGTATTCAACTGGCGGGCACAGTTTGAGCAAAAGGTTGAGCACTGGACCTTCCACCAAACACTGCGTCTGGACAACTTGCTGGATCGCCAATACGTAGGCTCGGTCATTGTCGGTGACGGCAACTTCCGCTATTACGAAGCGGCACCTGGCCGCTCGTGGTACGCCGGCGCCGGAGCGCAATACACCTTCTAAGCCCGCAACAACTCTTGTAGTCGCTGCCGAGGCACGAAGGCTGCGATCGGGCTGAGCCCGTAAAATCTGCGCCTCAATGTCTCCGACACTCAGGCGTCTGATTTACGACTGCTTCGTACCTCGACAGCGACTACGGTTTTACTCGGCCAGCTCTTTGGGCAAACGCCCGTCAATCACTTGATACAGCGCACTGCCCACCGGCCAATTGCGCATAAAACGCGCACGGTCACGGGCATAAGCAGGGGCAAAGCTGTTCAGTGAACGGTGCTGGCACATCGAATCCAGATCAATCAGCGCCCAACGCCCCTCATCCCAAAACACGTTATGGCCCTTGAGGTCGCCGTGGCTGATGCGCTCATGAATCAAGCCTGCAAACAGCTGATCCAGCGCCTGCAACTCAGCCTCGGGGGCATCACCGTGCTCAACATACGGCGCAAAGCGCTCAATAATGTCAGGGCCGGGTAAAAATTCAGTCACCAGATACGCCTTGGCGCGCAGCCACAAAAAACGCGTTTCCAGCAACGCCAACGGCTGAGGCGTCGCAATGCCGAGAAACGCCAGCCGATTACCTTCACGCCAGGAATGCCACGCACGGCTTGGACGCCAGAAACGCTTGAGCCAGTGAGCAAACCCCTTAATGTTGTAGCGTTTGACCACCAACGTACGGCCTGCCACGTCGACTTTGCCAACGCTCGCAGCCCCGCCCGTTTTGTACAAATGGCCTTGATCGAGCAACGCATCAGCCTTGGCCAACACGGGCAACATTGCAGCCTCTTCTTCACGCCGAACGGCACGCAAGGCCCATGCACCACGTTGCACGCTGAACAGTGAGCAATCGCGTCCAACCTTGTTCAAAAAATCATTCAAACGCCAAGCACGAACTTTTTCGACCTGCTTGAGCAACGCTTCCAATGGCAAGGCGTGTTCGCCATTGCTCATCAGGTAATGCACCAACAACTCTTCAATAAAGGGTTCAAGACTTTTGGGCAGTTGGGCGAAAAACACGCCGAGGTTTTCCAGCACCTTTTGCCGCGACAGCGGTTGGCCCGCTTCTTCGACGCAAATCCCGGCGCCGTCGATCAAATACAGTTGGCCGTTTTGACGCAGCAGGTTGTCCAGATGCAGGTCTTCTTGCCACAAACCTTTAAGGTGCATGTGACCGATGGCAGCCAGCGCTTCAGCCAATACCGCCTGCTGTTCGTCCGCCAAGACCGGCAACGACTGCACTGCGCTCCAGGCCTGGCCCAAGCTTTGGGCGTGTTCGAGAAACTCAAACAATAGCCAGCCGCCCTCACCTTCCTGCAAGCCATCAGCCAACAACTGCGGGGTCGTCAAACCTTGCTCGGCCAACAGGCGCACGCCTGTCAGTTCACGCTGAAAGTTACGCGCAGCCTTACTGCCCACCATTAACTTGGCCAGCACCGGGCGCCCGCGCCAAACGCCAGCTCCCACATAACGCTGACCCGGCAACACCCGTAGCAGCGTCAGCAGTTGCAACTGTGCCGGGCCTGCGGCATCTGCCAGTTCAATGCTCAGCGGCAAGCCCGGCGCACGTCCGGTTTTTTGCAGTTCGGACAAACGCATCAACGTGCCTCCTTATTGCTGCGACGTACATTCAAGCGCTCAAACCAGGCCTGCACCAGACCACTGTCAGCAGGTTGATCCAGATACTCGGCGAGCAACACCCGCACTTCATCTTCGCTCCAAACGCGGGCCCGACGCAGCAACGGCTCGATGTCCTTGACCCGATCACGCATCCCCAGCAGCAAAGGCCGGGTTTTCTCCAGATCAATCAGTTGAGCGCGATAGCCCGCACCCTCAGGCTGCAAAAAGATGTGTTTGGGGTAAAAGCAGCCGTGAACCTGACGCACGCCATGCAGGCGGCGCGCCAGTTGCCCGCAGGCCCGCAGGATCGCTTGCTGCTGTTCGACAGTCAGTTGCGGCCATTGCGCCAGCAACGAGTCGAGGTCATTCCAGCCGTCCAATGCGCGAGTCATCAGAATTGCCCGGCGCTCGTGAGGCACCTTTCGCTCACCAAAAAACACCGCTTCCAACGCTGGAATACCCATTTGCTGATAACGCTGAATATTGCGAAATTCGCGGGCAAAACTCGGTTCGCCCAGCGGGCTGTGCAAGGTGCGCGTCAGGTAATTGCTCTGGCGCTTGAGGTAAAAACCTTGCCCTTCCAGATCCAGACGAAAAACGCTGCTCCAGCCGCCCCGGTTGGTGTTGGGCTCATCGACGGCATCGAGCTGCAAGCTCCACAGCGCATCAAAGTCAGCCACGCCGTTGCGTTCCAGCAAATTCCGGTCAGTTTCTGCCAAAAAATCAGTCATTCCCGGCCCTCAAAGAAACGCACGATATGGCGGACACGTTCTTTGTCCGCCGCATTGAGTTTGGCGCGCCCGGTGTATTGGGTATAAAAACGCAAACGCTGAGTGGCTGACAGGTGGTATTTGGCGACTTTATCCAGACAGGCCAAGTCTTTGGTGATGCGGTACTTGAGCCAAAAACCCCGCCAGAAATCGCCATTCGGGCAGTCGATCAAAAACAGTTTGGCTTGATCGTCGATCAGCAGGTTGCGCCACTTCAAGTCGTTATGGGTAAACCGATGGTCGTGCATGATCCGCGTGTAACGGGCTAGCTGACGGCTAACCCCATCGACCCAGACCGGGTCTTTGAGCAGCGGGTCGTGATTGTCGGCCAACTCGGACAAGTCGCGGGTGTTGGGCAACTCACGGGTAATCATGGCGCCACGGGCATAAGCAAAGCCGCTACGTTCAAGCCCCCACGCCACAACATCAGCGGTCGGAATGCCCCACTTGGCGAAGCGCTTAAGGTTTTGCCACTCAGCCTTAACCCGTGGCCGCCCCAAATAGCGGCGCAACCCCTTGCCTGCGCCGGTGTAACGCTTGACGTAATAGTTCACGCCATCACGCTCCACGCGAATCACCTCAGACAATGGGTCTCGGGTCAGGTGTTGGCCTTGCAAAGCAAAAACCGCATCCAGACTGCCAAAATCGTGTGCCAACGCGCTGTAGGCTGGGTCAAGATTCCAACCCGCCATTACAGTGCATCTCCATAGCGCTGTTTGCGCTCGTAGAGTTTGTTGGCCTTGCCTTCGAGCCACGCCAAAAGGCTGGCCTCTTCACGCAAGATTTGGCGCAGTGGCATTTGGAAGTAGCCACGCAAAAAGCGCAATTTGTCCCGTTGGGTCAAGCCGATGTCCAGCGCCGAGAAGTACAGCGCGGCCAAGTCTTTGTTGCGCCAGCGCTTGCTGATGACCGCACGGGTTTGAGCGCGGTGCAGGTCGATGACAGACAAACGAAAGTCTTGCGCGGTGACCGGTTTGTCGGTGTGCAGCAAAAAGTGGCAGATGTAGCAGTCGCGGTGGTTAACCCCGGCGCGGTGCATCATGCCCGTCATGCGCGCCACTTCGCCGATCAGTGCATGCTTGAGCTTGGGCTGTGGCGGTTGCTTGACCCAGTTAAGGCTGAAGTCTTCGAGGCTGACGGTCGGGGCCAGCTCTTGGGTGATGATGAACGAGTGCTGCGCCGCCGGGTTGCTGCCTTTTTCGCCATACGCGACGGCAGTCATGGTGGGCACGCCCACTTCGTGCAAACGCTTGATCGCCCGCCACTCTTGGCCGGCGCCAAGTACTGGCAGTTTGGCGGTCAGCAGGTTTTTAAACACTTCCCCCCAGCCAATGCCTCGGTGGATTTTCACAAAAAAGCCGCGCCCGTCGACTTCCGTACGCAAGGTACGGCGGCCTTCCAGCTCGCGGTAAACCTCGCCGTCCAGACGCTCGACTTCGGCAAACGCATCGCGTCCTGCCCACAAGCTTTTGAACGGTTCGGCAAGAATCAGTTTCATCAGTGTTGCTCCGCCAGAATCACATCCGCAGCGTGCTGCGGCATGCTATAGAGGTCGGCCGTCTGCGCGTAGGCCAAGCCATTACGGCTCCAGGCATGGCGCGCAGCATCGTCGGACAACATGTGGGTCAGGTACTCATTGAGTTGCGTCTGTTCAAACGGCTCGTCCAACACGCGGCCAGCGTCGGCATCCGCGATGTAGTGAGCGTAGCCGCATACAGCGCTGACCAATACAGGCAAGCCCGCCACCAACGCTTCAAGCAGTACGGTGCCAGTGTTTTCGTTGTAGGCCGGGTGAATCAGCATGTCTGCGCCCAACAGGAAGCGCGGAATATCGCTGCGCCCCTTGAGAAACTGCACATGCTCGCCCAAGCCCAAGGTGGCGCTCTGTAGCTGAAACACCTTGGGGTCGTCCTGACCAATAACAAACAATTTGGTGCGTTTTTTAAGCGCCGACGGCAACGCAGCCAACGCTTTAAGGCTGCGATCCACGCCTTTGGTCTTGAACCCGGAGCCGATTTGCACCAACAACAGGTCATCGTCTGCCAGCTTGAACTCACGGCGAAACTCAGCGCGAATTTGCTCGGCATTGGGCGGCGCACGTCGGTCCTGCGCAATACCTGGAGGCAGCAGATGAAAGCGCTGCAACGGTGTGCCGTAATGCTTGATGAACAGCGGCTGCTGAACCTCAGAAATCATCAGAATTTCAGTCTTGGCGTTTTTGTCGAATACCGCTCGCTCGTACTCGGCAAAGTGCCGGTAGCGCTTGAAGTAGCGGTACATCGAATGACGCAGGTTTTGCGCCTTGTCTTCAAAACACCCATCGGCGGCGTAATACACGTCCAGCCCCGGCATTTTGTTGAAGCCAATCAAACGGTCGACCGGGCGCTTGGCCAGATCAGCCTGCATCCAGGCCAGCATTTTCTCGTTACGGGTGTGATTGAAGAACGCCTTAACCGGCGCTACCAACACTTCAAAGCCCGGCGGGATGTCGCCTTCCCAGATCATGGTGTACACGCGGATCTGGTGCCCACGCTTCTGGCACTCCAGCGCAATGCGCATGAAGTCCCGTTGCAGGCCGCCGAACGGAAAGTATTTGTACAGCACAAAAGCCAGTTGCATCAGCGCAGTTCCTCAGCCAGTAACAACGTGCTTAATCGACTCGCGACACGCTCAGGGTTCAAACGAGTGAAGCACAGCGGCCACTCGTTTTTCAGATCAAACCGCTGCTGATCCTGTGCAGTCGGCTGGTAGGTGCATTTTTTTTGCAGGCACGGCGCGCACGCAAAGTCGCTGGCGAGGTGAATTTGCACCTTGCCATAAGCGCCTGTCAGGCCCGGATTGGTGGGGCCAAACAACGAAATGGTCGGCACGTCCAAGGCGGCGGCCAAATGCCCCAGCCCTGTATCAACCGCCACGCAGGCACTGGCGCTGGCCAACACTTTGGCCACGCCAGCCAGATTCAATTTGGGCAACACCACAGCGTTGTGCAAACCCTGGGCGATGCGCTCAGCGCGGGCCTTTTCAACCGGGTTGCCCCACGGCAAACGCACCTCGACACCCAAATGCCCCATGCGTACGGCCAAGTCGCGCCAATACCGTTCGGGCCAGTGTTTGGTGTCCCAAGTGGTGCCGTGCAGAAACAAGACGTAGGGTTTTTTGCGCGGTAATTCAATCAACCGCTCAACGTCGAGGCCGTAATCACCCAGTCCTTTGGGCAGGTCATAACCCAATGCAACGGCAAACAGCTGACGCAAACGCTCAACCGCATGTTGCCCGCGTGCCACGGCTAAACGTCGCTGATAAAAGTGACTGGCCAGCGGTTCACGGGCCGAGTTTTTATCCAGCCCCGCGACGGGGGCTTTGACATAGCGAGTCAGCCAAGCGCTTTTGAGCAAGCCTTGGGCGTCGATAACCAAGTCGTATTTTTCGGCACGCAGGCTCTGCTTGAAGCGTCGCCACTCGCCGCTTTTAATCGTTTGCCAGATGTTTTTGCGCCAGCGGCGAATCGCCACCGGGATCACTTTGCCGACAGCAGGGTGCCAGGTCGGGATTTCGGCAAAGCCTTCTTCCACGACCCAGTCGAAGGTAATGCCGGGAATCGCCCGCGACGCGTCAGTCAACGCAGGCAACGCGTGAATCACATCCCCCAACGATGAGGTTTTCACCAACAGTACGCGCACCTAGTGAACCTCGACCGGTTCGCCCTGCAAACGCTGCAAGGCTTCAACCACTGGCTGCGGCATCAATTGGCGCAGGCAGTTGTAGTGACCAAAACGGCAGGTACGTTCAAAACATGGGCTGCAATCGAGCCCCAAACGCACGATTTCAACCTTGTCAGCCAGCGGCGGCGTGAACCCCGGAGAAGTCGAGCCATACACGGCCACTAGCGGGCGATTCAGCGCTGCCGCCACGTGCATCAGCCCGGAATCGTTGGACACCACAGCGTCAGCGCAAGACAGCAAGTCAATGGCTTCTGCCAGCGAGGTTTCGCCGCTCAGATTGACCGACTCTTCGCGCAAGCCAGGAATCAACCGCGAGCGAATGTCTTCGCCCACGCTGTGATCGTTCTTGGAGCCAAACAGCCACACTTGCCAGCCTTCGCGGATTTTTTGCTCGGCCACCTTGGCGTAGTGCTCGGACGGCCAGCGTTTGGACTCGCCAAACTCGGCGCCTGGGCACAGCGCCAGCACCGGACGGTCCAGCGCCAGACCAAACTTGGTCAGCGCCCCATCGCGACTCACCGGGTCGATTTGCAGATCAGGACGCGGATACGGCTTAGGCAACTCGGCACCCGGCTCGTAAGCCAACGCCATAAAGCGCTCGATCATCAGCGGGTAGCGTTCTTTATCGAGCTTGCGCACATCGTTAAGCAGGCCGTAGCGAAACTCGCCACGCCAGCCTGTACGTTTGGGAATCGCGGCAAAAAACGGCACCAGTGCCGATTTCAACGAGTTGGGCAACAAAATGGCCTGATCGTACTGCCCTTTAAGGGACTGGCCGATCTTGCGACGCGTGGCCAGTTCGAGCGCGCCGTGGCCGAGCGGAAAGCTCAAGGCCTGACGCACTTGGGGCATGCGCTCAAGGATCGGCCGGCTCCACTCGGGGGCCAGCACATCGATTTCGCAATGCGGGTGACGCTGCTTGAGGCACTGGAACAGTGTCTGCGCCATCACCATGTCACCGACCCAGCTGGGCCCAACGATCAAAATTTTCATAAGTTTCCATAAACAAGCAAGGGAGGCATTCGCCTCCCCGCTGTGATGCCATATCGCTTTATTTGACCAGTGTACGCCACTCTGGGTGGTCCGTTGTCTTGCCGGTCACCAGGTCGAAATAAGCTTTTTGCAGTTTTTCGGTGATCGGGCCACGGCGGCCGATCCCAATTTGACGGCCATCCACTTCACGAATCGGCGTCACTTCAGCGGCAGTGCCAGTAAAGAACGCTTCGTCAGCGATGTACACCTCGTCACGGGTAATGCGTTTTTCAACGAACTTGTAGCCTAGCTCAGTGGCCAGCGTCAGGATCGTGCTGCGGGTGATGCCATTCAAGCAGGCCGTCACGTCCGGCGTGTAGATCACGCCATCTTTGACCAGGAAGACGTTCTCGCCCGAACCTTCGGCAACAAAGCCTTCCGGGTCCAGTAACAGAGCTTCGTCCGCGCCGCCGGAAATAGCTTCCTGCAGGGCCAGCATCGAGTTGATGTAGTGACCGTTGGCCTTGGCCCGGGTCATGGAAATGTTCACGTGGTGGCGAGTGAAAGAGCTGGTGCGCACCTTGATCCCGACTTCCAGCGCTTCGGCGCCCATGTAGGCACCCCAGCTCCACGGCGCGATGATCACGTGGACTTTAAGCCCCGTGGCACGCAGGCCCATAGCTTCAGAGCCGTAGAACACCATTGGGCGAATGTAGGCGCTGTCGAGGTTGTTTTCACGTACCGCGACGCGGGTCGCTTCGTTGATTTCGTCTTTGGTGAACGGGATCTTCATGCCCATGATGTGGGCCGAATCGAACAGGCGGTCGGTGTGTGCCTGCAAGCGGAAAATAGCCGCGCCTTGCGGGGTTTCGTACGCGCGCACACCTTCAAACACGCCCATGCCGTAGTGCAAGGTATGGGTCAACACGTGGGTCGTTGCATCGCGCCACGGCACCAACTTGCCGTCATACCAGATCACACCATCACGATCAGCCATCGACATCATTACGCTCCTCAAAGAATCCAGCACCTGCGCTTTAAACAACAGGCAAATTGGACGGGCTTCATGAACCCGCCGGATACGTTTTACAGCTTTAACTCTGTGTTCTGGCTGACCTAGTTCAAACCTAGCTCAGACCAAATGCGCCGTACGTGCTGACGCTCGACTACCAGTTGATCTCCCGCGACTACCCCGGCCTCGTTCTGCAACGCCTGACGGTGAGCAACGGCACGAAAGGCCTTATAGACCTCGCGCATCAGGCTGGCATCGGCGGCGGGCATTAACCCGGCCTCCTCCAGCCCTTCTAGAATGCGGATGTTATCGGTATAACGCAGCAGTTGCGGGTATTGCCACGACCACGCCAAGGCCGCGTATTGCACCATAAATTCAATATCGACGATACCTCCGGCGTCCTGCTTGAGGTCGAACGGCACTGTGGGCTCGAAGGCATTGTCAGCCGTGCCGGCAGCGGTAATACGCGTGCCAAGGCTGCTGCGCATTTTGGCGCGCATTTCGCTGACTTCCTGACGCAACTTGGACAAATCACGCTCACGCCCCAACACCTGGGCACGAACCTGCTCAAACGCCGCGCCCACTTGCTTGCACCCCACCAGAACCCGCGCCCGCACCAGCGCCTGATGCTCCCACGTC
The DNA here is from genome assembly GCF_055406205.1 of Pseudomonas sp. E315. NCBI lineage: Bacteria > Pseudomonadati > Pseudomonadota > Gammaproteobacteria > Pseudomonadales > Pseudomonadaceae > Pseudomonas > Pseudomonas sp. E315. The sequence continues at coordinate 114,011 of NZ_JBUZPJ010000006.1, forward strand.
CAGGCTTCGTTCTGCTGATAGCGCTCAAAAGCCCCCAACGAACTGACAAGCAACCCCGAAGCACCCGACGGGCGCAAGCGCATATCAACGTCATACAACTGACCGGAGTTGGTTTGCGCGGTCAGCAAATGAATGATCCGCTGCCCCAAACGGGTAAAAAACTGCGCACTGTCGATGGGCTTGGCGCCGTCGGTTTCGGCGTTTGGGTCACCATCATGAATGAACACCAAATCCAGATCCGAGCCGTGGCCCAGCTCAATGCCGCCCACTTTGCCGTAGCCCACAATAATGAAGCCGGGATCGCACACACTGCCGTCACTGCGTTGTGGGGTGCCGTATTTGGCCACGGTCTGACGCCAGGCCAATGCCAATACCTGCTCCAAAATCGCCTCGGCCAACCACGTCAGGTAATCGCTGACCTTCATCAAAGGCAAACTGCCCGCAATTTCTGACGCCGCCACGCGCAGGCGGTGGGCCAATTTGAAGTTACGCAGGGCTTCCATCTGCTGCTCCAGATCATCCTCAGGGATGCGCGTTAGCCGCTCGCGCAACTCGGCAGCCAACTCGGGCGCCAACGGTGGCTTGAACAAACGCCCCTCGTTCAGCAACTCATCGAGCAACAGCGGGAAACGCGTGATTTGCTCAGCGATCCAAGGACTGGCGGCACACAGCGTCAGCAAACGGCGCAGCGCATCGGGGTTTTCTGTCAGCAACACTAAATAAGCAGAGCGTCGGGCCACGGCTTCGACCAGCGGCAACACACGCTCCAACACCAGATCCGGGTTGGCATGCTCAACCGCCTGCGCCATCAAACGAGGAATAAAAGCATCGAGCCGCTCGCGCCCCAAACGCTGCATGGCGCGTAACTGAGGGCTGGAGCGCAAGCTCGCCAATTGTTTCAGGGCCTTGGCCGCATCGGCAAACCCGGCCTCTTGCAACTGAACGCAGGCCGCAGCGTCGTCCTGAACTTCTTCCCACAAGGGCAGCCATTCGCCGCCTACGATCATTTCGCCTTCGTCGATATCGTTTTCGTCGTCCGGGTCCGCAATGACCTGACGGAAATGCCAGTCGATGCGCCCACGCCACGCCATCAACTGCTCATGAAACGCAGCCCAGCTGTCAAACCCCATCATGAATGCAATGCGCGCCTGATCCTGTTCGGTGTCGGGCAGCATTTGGGTTTGGCGATCGGCAATCGCCTGAATCGCGTGCTCGGTGTAACGCAAAAACTCATAGCCTTCGCGCAGCTCTCTGATTACCGCAGGCGGCAAGTAGCCCTGAGCTTCAAGAATGCCGAGCACTTTAAGCAACGGACGCTGTTGCAGGCTGAGATCGCGGCCGCCGTGGATCAACTGAAACGCCTGCGCTATAAATTCCACCTCGCGAATTCCGCCTGCGCCCAGCTTGATGTTGTCCGCCATGCCTTTGCGCCGCACTTCTTGCTGGATCAACTGTTTCATGGTGCGCAGCGCTTCAATCGCCGAGAAATCAAGGTAGCGCCGATAAACAAAGGGCCGCAGCAAGTCGAGCAACTGCGCGCCCATCACTTGGTCACCTGCCACCACACGAGCCTTGATCATGGCGTAACGTTCCCAGTCCCGGCCTTGATCCTGGTAGTACTGCTCCAGCGCATTGAAACTCAGTACCAAAGCCCCCGACGACCCATATGGCCGCAGGCGCATGTCCACGCGGAACACAAAACCATCGACGGTCATGGGGTCCAAGGCTTTAATCAGGCGCTGGCCTAACCGGATAAAGAACTCCTGATTATCCAGCGGGCGCTTAACCCCGACGGTTTCGCCACCTTCGGGGTAGGCAAAAATCAGGTCAATGTCAGAAGACAGGTTCAGTTCCACAGCACCGAGCTTACCCATGCCCAAAATCACCATTGGCTGGGGCTCACCGCTGCGATGCCCCATCGGCGTACCAAATTGCTGGCAATGGCGCTGATACAACCAGCGATAGGCCTGATCAATGCTCGCATCGGCCATGTCCGACAGGTCGCGGCAAGTTTCAATCAGATCGGCTTGGCGGTTGATATCACGCCAGATAATCCGAACCTGATGACGGGTGCGCTGGCGGCGCAAGACGCGCCCAAGGTCATCGTCGGTGTGCGCCTGCTCAACAGCTGCGGCAATCTGCCCGCACAACTCGCCGGGCTCAAAACGGCGATCCAGCTCACCAGACGCCACCCACTCCAGCAACATCAAAGGGTCACGCAGCACCTGCTCAGTAAAGAAGTCGCTCGCCGCGCTGACACGATCAAAAGCAGCCCACTGTTCAGCCGACCACTGGTCGAGCCTGTGTTCACCTTCCAACTCGGCCACCGCACTGCGCCAAGACTGCTCAGCACGGCTGGCCAGCGGCTTTAAAAGGGAAGGAATTGCAGCAAGCGACGGAAGGCTCATGGTCTATCCTTGATCGGCTAAGGTGTTGCCGAGTACGGTGACGGGAAGAAACAGCGGTTTAATCCGACTGTCGAACAAAGGTTATAAATAGCTGAAAAACATTTTTATTTAGCAGTCAAAACATGCAGCAACGCAAAAAATCAAAATATTCAACTGACAATATCGATTTTTCGCACAACCAAACAGATGGCCGCCGCAAGCTTCCCTGTAGTTTTACTACTGACTCAACGACTTGAAAGGCTGAAATGGCCAACGATTTGTAGTAAAACTACACAACGCCGGAAACAACAGCCGGCCATCCAAGAATTTATGTCGTCTGCCCACAAGGCCAGTCGCAAACTCAGGCAACCGATTCTGGAAGCCTTTCCGCCCTGGAGCAAGCCATGCAAGACCTCGATCCCGTCGAAACCCAGGAATGGCTGGACGCCCTGGAATCGGTTCTCGACAAAGAAGGCGAAGAACGCGCTCACTACCTCATGACCCGTATGGGTGAGCTCGCTACTCGCACCGGTTCGCAGCTGCCGTACGCCATCACCACGCCATACCGCAATACGATTCCTGTTACCCACGAAGCACGCATGCCTGGCGACCTGTTCATGGAACGCCGCATTCGCTCGTTGGTTCGCTGGAACGCGATGGCGATGGTTATGCGCACGAACTTGAAAGATTCTGACCTGGGCGGTCACATCTCCAGCTTCGCTTCCAGCGCAACCCTGTATGACATCGGCTTCAACTACTTCTTCCAGGCCCCGACCGAAGAACACGGCGGTGACCTGATCTACTTCCAGGGCCACACCTCCCCAGGCGTTTACGCCCGTGCGTTCATGGAAGGTCGCATCACCGAAGACCAAATGAACAACTTCCGTCAGGAAGTCGACGGTCAAGGCTTGTCGTCCTACCCGCACCCTTGGCTGATGCCTGATTTCTGGCAGTTCCCGACTGTATCAATGGGCCTTGGCCCGATTCAGGCGATCTACCAGGCACGCTTCATGAAGTACCTGGAAGCCCGTGGTTTCATCCCGGCTGGCAAGCAAAAAGTATGGTGTTTCCTGGGCGACGGCGAGTGTGACGAGCCGGAATCCCTGGGCGCCATCTCTTTGGCTGGCCGCGAAAACCTCGACAACCTGATCTTCGTCATCAACTGCAACCTGCAGCGCCTCGACGGCCCGGTTCGCGGTAACGGCAAGATCATCCAGGAACTCGAAGGCGTGTTCCGCGGTGCTCAGTGGAACGTAACCAAAGTCATCTGGGGCCGTTTCTGGGACCCACTGTTGGCCAAAGACGTCGACGGCATCCTGCAACGTCGCATGGACGAAGTCATCGACGGCGAGTACCAGAACTACAAAGCCAAAGACGGCGCGTTTGTACGTGAACACTTCTTCAACACGCCAGAACTCAAGGCGATGGTTGCTGATCTGTCCGACGACGAGATCTGGAAGCTCAACCGTGGCGGCCACGACCCGTACAAGGTCTATGCGGCGTACCACGAAGCGGTCAACCACAAAGACCAGCCAACCGTCATCCTGGCCAAGACCATCAAGGGTTATGGCACCGGTGCAGGCGAAGCGAAAAACACCGCGCACAACACCAAGAAAGTCGACGTCGAGAGCCTGAAGTTGTTCCGCGATCGTTTCGACATCCCGGTCAAAGACGAAGAAATCGAAAACCTGCCGTTCTTCAAACCAGAAGAAGGCAGCGCTGAAGCCCGCTACCTGAGCGAGCGTCGCACGGCACTGGGCGGTTTCGTGCCTCAGCGTCGCGCCAAGAGCATGAGCATTCCGACCCCGCCACTGGACACCCTCAAAGCCATCCTTGACGGCTCCGGCGACCGCGAAATCTCCACCACAATGGCTTTCGTGCGCATCTTGGCGCAGCTGGTCAAAGACAAGGACATCGGTCAACGCATCGTCCCGATCATCCCGGACGAAGCCCGTACCTTCGGTATGGAAGGCATGTTCCGTCAGTTGGGCATCTACTCGTCCGCCGGCCAGCTCTACGAGCCAGTCGATAAAGACCAGGTGATGTTCTACCGCGAAGACAAAAAAGGTCAGATCCTCGAAGAAGGCATCAACGAAGCAGGCGCCATGAGCTCCTTCATCGCTGCGGGCACTTCGTACTCCAACCACAACCAGCCGATGCTGCCGTTCTACATCTTCTACTCGATGTTCGGCTTCCAGCGTATTGGCGACCTGGCCTGGGCCGCTGGCGACAGCCGCACCCGTGGCTTCCTGATCGGCGGCACCGCCGGGCGCACCACGCTCAACGGTGAAGGCCTGCAACACGAAGATGGCCACAGCCACATTCTGGCGGGCACCATCCCGAACTGCCGCACCTTTGATCCAACCTACGGCTATGAGCTGGCGGTGATCATTCAGGACGGCATGAAGAAGATGACCGAAGAGCAACAGGACGTCTTCTACTACATCACCGTCATGAACGAGTCTTACCAGCAGCCAGCCATGCCGGCCGGTGTTGAGGAAGGCATCGTCAAAGGGATGTACCTGCTCGAAGAAGACACCAAAGAAGCGGCACACCACGTTCAACTGATGGGCTCGGGCACCATCCTGCGTGAAGTCCGTGAAGCGGCAAAAATCCTGCGTGAAGAGTTCAACATCGGTGCTGATGTATGGAGCGTTACCAGCTTCAACGAACTGCGTCGCGACGGCCTGGCCGTTGAGCGCAGCAACCGTCTGCACCCGGGCCAGAAGCCTAAACTGAGCTACGTCGAAGAGTGCCTGACCGGCCGCAAAGGCCCAGTCATTGCCTCTACCGACTACATGAAGCTGTTCGCCGAGCAGATTCGTCAGTGGGTTCCGGTCAAAGAATTCAAAGTGCTGGGCACTGACGGTTTCGGCCGCAGCGACAGCCGCAAAAAACTGCGTCACTTCTTTGAAGTAGACCGTCACTTCGTGGTGTTGGCAGCCCTTGAAGCACTGGCTGACCGTGGCGATATCGAACCTAAGGTGGTGGCTGAAGCCATCGTCAAGTTCGGCATCAACCCGGAAAAACGCAACCCACTGGACTGCTGAGGAGAATATTTGTGAGCGAACTCATTCGAGTACCTGACATCGGCAGCGGTGACGGTGAAGTCATCGAACTGTTTGTAAAAGTCGGCGACCGCATCGAAGCCGATCAAAGCATCCTGACGCTGGAGTCGGACAAGGCGAGCATGGAAATCCCTGCTCCCAAGGCCGGTATCGTCAAAAGCCTGAAAGTAAAGCTGGGCGACCGCTTGAAAGAAGGCGACGAACTGCTGGAACTGGAAGTCGAAGGCGCCGCTGCGGCACCTGAAGCTGCAGCCCCGGCTGCTGCGCCATCCGCGGCTGAAAAGCCTGCCGCTGCACCTGTTGCCGAGGCCGCTGCGGCCCCGGCAGCGGCTCCTGCAAGCTCGACGGTTCAGGACATTCATGTCCCGGACATCGGCTCGTCGGGCAAAGCCAAAATCATCGAAATCCTGGTTAAGGCCGGCGATACCGTTGAGGCTGATCAATCGTTGATCACCCTCGAATCCGACAAGGCAAGCATGGAAATCCCATCGCCTGCTGCCGGTGTGGTTGAAAGCATTTCGGTCAAGCTCGATGACGAAGTCGGCACTGGCGATTTCATCCTCAAGCTCAAAGTAGAGGGCGCTGCAGCGCCAGCAGCTCCAGCTCAAGCCGCGGCATCTGCCCCGGCCAAAACTGAAGCCCCTGCCGCCGCACCCGCGCCTGCTGCCCAAGCGGCACCTGCGCCAGCACCGGCCGCAGCACCGGCTCCAAGCGGTGCTAAAGCTCACGCTGGCCCGGCCGTACGCCAACTGGCTCGTGAGTTCGGGGTTGAACTGAGCGCCGTGAGCCCAACCGGCCCACACGGTCGTGTGCTCAAAGAAGACGTGCAGGTTTACGTCAAAGCCATGATGCAAAAGGCCAAGGAAGCTCCAGCCGCTGGCGCAACCGGTGGTGCTGGCATTCCGCCAATTCCGGCAGTCGACTTCAGCCGTTTCGGCGAAGTGGAAGAAGTAGCCATGACCCGCCTGATGCAAATCGGCGCGTCGAGCCTGCATCGCAGCTGGCTGAACATCCCGCACGTGACTCAGTTCGATCAGGCTGACATCACCGAGCTGGAAGCTTTCCGCGTTGCACAAAAGGCTGTCGCTGAAAAAGCCGGTGTGAAACTCACCGTGCTGCCTCTGCTGCTCAAGTCTTGCGCTCACTTGCTCAAGGAAATGCCAGACTTCAACAGCTCGCTGGCACCAAGCGGCAAAGCAATCATCCGTAAAAAGTACGTCAACATCGGCTTCGCCGTAGACACCCCGGATGGCCTGCTGGTCCCTGTAATCAAAAACGTTGATCAGAAGAGCCTGCTGCAACTGGCTGGCGAAGCAGCTGCGCTGGCTGCCAAAGCACGCGACAAGAAGCTCACCGCTGACGACATGCAGGGCGCTTGCTTCACCATTTCCAGCCTCGGCCACATTGGCGGTACCGGCTTTACGCCGATCGTCAACGCGCCGGAAGTGGCGATCCTCGGCGTTTCCAAGGCAACCATTCAGCCCGTCTGGGACGGCAAAGCCTTCCAGCCGAAACTGATGCTGCCACTGTCGCTGTCCTACGATCACCGCGTGATCAACGGCGCGGCAGCTGCACGCTTCACCAAGCGTCTGAGCGACTTGCTGGGCGACATCCGCACCATCTTGCTGTAAGCCACGCCCCGGCCTTCGTCACCGAAGGCCGGGGTAGCGCACTGTTTTCCGAGCGCCACGCTCGTACCTCAACCCCGCCCATTTGGCGGGGCTTTTTTTGCCCGTCATTTAGTCAGGCGAAGCCTTACCCCCCCCCTAATAGCAGTTCATATCCCACACATCACAGTGGGCCCGCACTACAACTCGCTCTGAATTGTGGAATGGGTATTACCCGTACACCCCCCTACCGTTTAACAAAAGGAATTTATTGGCGCGAACGTGACCGCACCTACATCAAAAAGGATTTCGATGTGAAGCAACCAACCGTTGGTCCTATCGTTGGCTACACCACGCCTGAACATGTACGCATTTTTGTGCGCGGCGTACCCGACAACAACTACCCTGTGTTTGCAGGCATTCGTCACCGCAAGGTCGGCGACGAGCCTTGGTCGTCTGGCGTGTACTCAAGGCTAAGTACGAAATACGACATGGCCGACACGCTGGTTTTAAACAACCTGAGCGCCGACACCCAGTACGAATATCAGGCGGGATGGTTCACAACTGTTAACCACGACCACACCCCCGAGACTGTCGGACAGCTCCCGTTGCAATGGCCCGCAACCACTTACACCTTCAAAACAGCGAGCTCCAAACGCAATAGAACACACCGCTATGTCGTGGGTTCGTGCCGCTATTTAAGACTCACACTGGGTGTTGCTTCTGCGCCTCATGTGGGTGATGAAATCTTCGGAGCTATCAAATCACTCAGCGACAACCACGGCCTTGATGGCCTGCTCATGGTGGGTGATCAGGTGTATGTCGATGATCTGAATATCGTAGCCCCAGATCGCGAGTACACAGCCATTACACAAAAGTATCGCGCTGCGTTTTCCCAGCCCCATATTCGCAACCTGATGGCCACCACACCGACTTACATGATCCTTGATGACCATGAGATCGAAGATAACTGGCCCGCCAATCAAGGCCGCACCGATAAACAGCTGTATGCCAACGCCATGCGTGCCTATGAAATCTACCAATGCAGCCACAGCCCCATTCACGACCTGAGCCCTACCGGGCACATCAATCGCAAGCTGAATCAATACTGGTACTCATTTGCCAACGGTGACACCGAGTGGTTTGTCATGGACTGCCGCACACAACGCACGCCGTCTGGCAGCGACAAAAACCTGATTGATCCCGAACAAGAACATGCACTGCTGAAATGGCTGATACACAGCACCGCAAAAGTAAAATTTGTGGTCACCAGCGTGCTGTTTCTCTTGGATCAAAAAAAGCACAGCAGTGACTGGGCGTCCTACCCCGCCCAGCGAAACCGAATCCTCGAAACCATCCGCAGCAACAAAATCAACAACGTGATAGTCGTTTGCGGCGATATTCATGGCTCCCTGACCAGCCAGCTCACTCATAGTGAAGACCCCGACTTCATCGTCCACAGCATTGTGTCTTCCCCGCTGTGCAACTCAAAAATGCTGCCGTATGCCAAAGCCAGCGACCTGTTTTTTGATAAACCATTGACCGTCGTTGGGGCTGGCGCTTATCTGCCAGCACTCACCAGCAAATTTGTCAGCCAGGACAACTTCGCGTGCATGACCCTTGAGGGGGACAAACTCAAAGTCGATTTTCACGATAAAAAAGGCAAAACCATCGAATCGGTGACGATAAAGCTTAAAGAACGGTCATAAAACTGACACCGCTATCAGCGGGAACTGTAGGAATCTTCTTTGTTGCCGATAACGCTTATAGCACTTAGCCTTCATGCTCACTTGTCAGCGCAGTGAGCATGATGCAACCTTGGCGCAGACCGCAGGAACAGGACTTGTACCCTGACGCAATCAGCATTCGTGAAGCGAGTCCTCAATGAAAAGCCAACCCGATGCTGCTCCTCGTATGGCAGCCGAGGTAGTGACACAGTTACCGGTGCCTTCGCGGCTCGGCATGCTGCGTTTTGAGCGGCTGAATGAAGCCAACTGGGCCCTGCTTTACCTTGATCCCAATTGCGAGCGCCAATTTGGCTTGCCTGCAGTAGAGCTGTGCGCGCTGATAGGTTCGCCCTACGCCAGCCTGATGGAGCCCGAAGCACGTTATCGCCTGCACGATGCCATCCAACTGCAACTCGGCGTCAGCCCGCATTATGTGGTGCATTACACCTTGCACACGGCTCAAGGCGCTCTGAACCTGATGGAACTGGGCGAGGCCTACAAACAGCATAATCGCCACTTGCTGCGCGGCTACCTGCTGGTGATTGAAGGCGCGGTCAACAGCGCGCCGCCTGTGCCCGTTGCAGACCTTGAAACCCAGAACTCACGCCTGCAAATTGCCCTCGAACTCAACCAGCGTGCGCAGCAAGAACAACTCCAGCATCTGGAGCGCGTGCGCGCCCAACAAAACTTGATCCTGCGTCTGGCGCGCCATCGCTACAGCCAGAACAACTCATTGCAAGAAGCTGCCGAGCTAATCACCCGCAGCGCCTGCGACATTTATCAGGTTGACCGCGCCAGCCTATGGAACCTCGAAGACAGCCAACTGGTGCCGATTTCGACGTTCCATCGAGAAAGTCAGGCCTATGTGCCTGAAGACTTCTTTGATGCCAGTAGCTTCCCGGATTACCTTGAAGCCCTGCATACCAGCCGCTCCATTGATGCCCAAAACGCCAAACATGACCCGCGCACCCGCGAACTAGTGGCAAGCATCGACCGGCGCGAAATCAGCGCCATGCTCGACGCCAGTATTCGTATCGACGGCCAAGTAGTGGGCGTGCTGTGCCTTGAACAAATCAGTGCAACTCGTGCCTGGCAGTCTGATGAAATTGCTTTTGCTGGCGAGCTGGCTGACCAGTTCGCACAAGTGATCAACAATCACAATCGACGTGCAGCGACCCATGCACTGCACTTGTTCCAGCGTGCCGTAGAACAAAGTGCCAATGCGTTCTTGTTGGTCAACTGCAACGGCGTGGTGGAATACGTCAATCCAAGCTTTACCGCCATCACTCAGTACAGCACCGAAGAAGTGCAAGGGTGCAAACTGTCCGAGCTGCCGGCGCTAGAAAACCTCAGCGAGTTACTGTTCGATGCGCAATCGAACCTGAGTAAAAGCAACAGCTGGCAAGGCGAGTTCAAAAGCCGCCGCAAAAACCTCGAGCCCTACTGGGGTCAGTTGTCGATTTCCAAGGTGTATGCCGATAACCGCGAATTAACGCATTACATCGGCATTTACGAAGACATCACCGAAGCAAAACTGGCTCAGCAACGCATTGAGCGCCTGGCCTACACCGACAACCTGACCAATTTGGGCAACCGTCCGGCGTTTATTCGCACTCTGGACGAACGCTTCAGTCACAACAGCAACACCCCAACGTGCCTGTTACTGGTGGACATCGACAACTTCAAACGCATCAACGACAGCCTCGGCCATCAGACTGGCGACAAACTGCTGATCAGCCTAGCCCGACGCCTGCGCAATAGCCTGTGCCCCGGCGGCAGTCTGGCCCGATTCGCCAGTAATGAATTTGCAGTGCTGCTCGACGACACAGGCATCGAAGCGGGGCAAGCCACCGCCAACCAACTCTTGATGACCCTCGACAAACCCATGTTTGTCGATAACCAACTGATTAGCGTCACGGCTTCGGTCGGTGTTGCCTGCGCGCCTGTGCACGGGCAGGACCCACAAACACTGATGCGCAATGCCGGGCTCGCGCTGCACAAAGCCAAAGCCAACGGCAAGCACCAAGTACAAGTGTTTACCGAAGCCTTGAACGCCGAAGCCAGCTACAAGCTGTTCGTCGAAAATAATTTGCGCCGCGCCTTGTCACAAAACGAGCTGGAGGTGTTTTACCAACCCAAGCTCTGCCTGCGCAGTGGGCGGTTGCTGGGCATGGAAGCCTTGCTGCGCTGGAACCACCCAGAAAAGGGCATGATCCGCCCCGACCAGTTCATCAGCGTGGCCGAAGAGACCGGGCTGATTATTCCGATTGGCAAATGGGTCGCGCGTCAGGCTTGCCGCATGAGCAAACAATTGACGGCCCAAGGCTTGGGCAACCTGCAAGTGGCGATCAACCTGTCACCCAAGCAGTTCTCGGACCCGGATCTGGTGGCCTCCATTGCCAGCATTCTTAAGGAAGAGCAGCTACCGGCAGCGCTGCTGGAACTGGAACTGACCGAAGGCCTACTGCTGGAGGCCACAGAAGACACACACTTGCAGCTCGATCAGCTAAAAAAGCTCGGCTTGACGTTGGCTATGGATGATTTCGGCACGGGCTACTCATCGCTCAGCTACCTGAAAAAATTCCCGATCGACATCCTCAAAATCGATCGCAGCTTTATCAATGAGATTCCGGACAACCAGGACGACATGGAAATCACCTCCGCGGTGATCGCCATGGCCCACAACCTCAAGCTCAAAGTGGTTGCTGAAGGTATTGAAACCGCTGCACAGTTGGCCTTTCTGCGCCGCCATCACTGTGATGTGGGCCAAGGCTACCTGTTTGACCGCCCTATTCCTGGCAGCGAACTGGTCGAAAAACTCAAACGCTACCCACGTGGCCCTCTGGCCTGACAGCGCATTAACACTCGGGCACACTAGCGTCACCCTACACATTGACTGAGAGGACTTGAAACATGGTCTTGCGCTCGGAAATTTTGGTGAATAAAAACGTGCTACCGACTAAAGAACAAGCCCTGCCGGGCCGCGAAACACCTATGGCGCTGCCTGAATACCACTTCGTCCACAAAGACACGCCACTGCTTGGCCCATTTATAGGCAATGTCGGTTTTGCGATTTTTGGTCTGGGGTGCTTCTGGGGAGCAGAACGCAAGTTCTGGGAACGCGAAGGCGTGGTTAGTACGGTGGTGGGCTACGCAGGTGGTTACACGCCCAACCCGACTTACGAAGAAGTCTGCTCAGGTCTGACCGGCCACACCGAAGTGGTATTGGTGGTCTACGATCAAGACAAAGTCAGCTACCAAGAGCTGCTGAAAATGTTCTGGGAGCTGCATAACCCAACCCAAGGCATGCGTCAGGGCAACGATGTCGGCACGCAGTATCGCTCGGTGATCTACTGCACCACGCTTGAACAACTCGACGAAGCATTGGCCAGCAAGCAAGCCTTTCAGGCTGAACTGACCAAGGCCGGCTTAGGCGAAATCACCACTGAAATTGAACAAGCGCCAACGGTTTACTTCGCCGAGGCGTATCACCAGCAGTATTTGGCCAAAAACCCTGAAGGCTATTGCGGCATCGGCGGCACAGGCGTGACCTGCCCGATTTGATGTAACGCAACACCTATCGCGAGCACGCTCGCCCCTACAGAACCAGGTAAAACCTGTAGGGGCGAGCATGCTCGCGAGTGGGTTTGGCTCGCGCTGATTTACTCAGCGATCAGCCATTCCATCTGCCAACCACCTTGAGTCTGGCCCAGCTTTTTGGCCAGCCAGGGCATCAGCTCACGCAGCTCTTCTTCTAGGCCCCAAGGCGGGTTAGCGATGATCAAGCCCGAGCCGTTAAGGCTATTCGGGGTGTCCAGCGGGTGAACAAACAACTCGACCATTAGCAGCTTCGGCGCACCCGACCCAGCCAGATCCTGATAAAAGCGGCGCAACTGTCGTTTGTCTTTAATCGGATACCAAATCGCCACAACGCTTTGACGCATGCGACCGATGGCGTCTTTCAACGATTCGGCGCAGCGTTTCATTTCATCAAGCTTTTCAAAAGGCGGGTCAATCAGCATCAAGCCGCGCTTTTCAGCCACCGGCAATAAAGCCCGCGGCACGTGCCAACCTTCACCCAAATGCACCGCCACCCGGCGATCGCCCTTCATGTTGTCTTTGAGCAACACACCGTCTTCGGGGTGTTTTTCGTTTAACAACACGCGGTCTTGGGAGCGCGTCAAACGGCGTGCCAGCTCAGGCGAGCCAGGGTAATAGCGCAACTCGCCATCCGGGTTCATCTTGTGCAGCACTTGCATGTAATCCGCGGTCAGCGCAGGCAAGTTGTTCTGCCCCCATAACCGAGCAATACCTTCCAGATACTCGCCCGTGCGATTCGCCTGATCACCTTTGAGGTCGTACAAGCCGATCCCCGCGTGCGTATCAAGGTAAGCAAAAGGCTGCTCTTTGCGCGACATCAGGGCGATGAGGCGGGTCAAGGTCAGGTGTTTAAAAACGTCGGCGTGGTTGCCGGCGTGGAAGGCGTGACGATAATTCATGGTTGCTCCTGCGCAGGGGGCGAAGTTTACCCTGTGCAGCGAATAACGTCAGGGGGTATGCCCACCACCGCGCCAGACGGTGTCCCCATCAAATTGCCTGAGGTTGCAAAAACAGGGTTTGCACACTCGGTGCATCGGCCTGCCAAGCAATGGAGAAACGCTGATCTACATCGGCCACTACCACTTGTTTGTCCAGCACCTCAACCTGAATGCCGTAGCCTTCAATGCTGCCCGCCACATGGTCATCGTTCAGGTAAAACGCAAAAAGCCACGGCGTCTGGATGGCTGTATACCCCGTGGTTTGCATTAACACCTTCGGGCGGCCATCTAACTGCACGGCATACAAACTGACCGTCCAGACATAATGGCTGCTCATTAGAAACGGAATATCACGCAAGGAAATATCGCCGGTGATCATTTTTTTTCGCACGTTTAAGCTCCTTATTTAAGTGTTCAAAGCCGAACACTCGAACAAGGCTAGTTCGGTTTAACCCCCTCAAAACACGTTCAGACACCTCTGTCACACCCCTGCGAAGCCTCTTACCCCGCGCCGCAGCGTTAACTCACACACATTCTTAAGCTCAAAAAAACGGCCCACCTCCAAAGGAAGCGGGCCGTTTTTAGCACCAGTAGACTGAGCCTTGGCTCAGTTCACTCAGCGATTGAGTTTGAAATCTTTTTCAGCAGCGTCGAAACGCTCGATCATCTTCTTGCTTGGGCCTTGGCCCATAGCGCTGACCACCAAGATAGCCACGCTGGCAAAGATGAAGCCTGGAATGATTTCGTACAGGCCCAACAGGCTGAAGTGCTTCCAAACAATCACGGTAATAGCACCGACCAAAATACCGGCCAATGCGCCATCACGGGTCATGCCTTTCCACAGTACCGAGATCAGTACCACTGGGCCGAAAGCAGCACCAAAACCTGCCCATGCGTAGCTCACCAAGCCCAACACGCGGTTTTCAGGGTTAGCGGCCAGTGCGATAGCGATCAAGGCAACCAGCAGCACCATTGCACGACCGACCCACACCAACTCCACCTGCGAAGCGTTTTTGCGCAGGAAGGTTTTGTAGAAGTCTTCTGTCAGGGCGCTGGAACATACCAGCAACTGGCAGCTCAAGGTGCTCATGACCGCCGCCAGAATGGCCGACAACAACACGCCTGCAATCCACGGGTTAAACAGCAGTTTGGCCAGTTCAATGAAGACCCGCTCCGGGTTTTCAGTCACAGGACCTGCCACTTCCGGGTGTGCCGAGAAGTAGGCAATACCGAAGAAGCCCACCGCCACAGTACCGGCCAGGCACAGGATCATCCAGGTCATGGAAATGCGACGCGCCTTGGCGATCGACTTGACCGAATCAGCGGCCATGAAGCGCGCCAGAATGTGCGGCTGACCGAAGTAACCCAAGCCCCAACCCATCAGCGAGATGATGCCGATAAACGTTGTGCCCTTGAGCATGTCGAAATTGCTTGGATCTTGAGCTTCGATAGCCAGGAAGGTGGTGTCAACGCCACCAGTGGCCAGCAACACAATGATTGGCGTGAGGATCAGCGCAAAAATCATCAAGGTTGCTTGAACGGTGTCTGTCCAGCTAACGGCCAAAAAGCCGCCCACGAACGTGTAAGCAATGGTCGCCGCAGCGCCGGCCCACAAGGCTGTTTCGTAAGACATGCCGAAGGTGCTTTCAAACAGGCGAGCACCCGCCACAATGCCGGAAGCGCAATAAATGGTGAAGAACACCAGAATCACGACGGCCGAGATAATCCGCAGCAAACCGCTTTTGTCTTCAAAACGGCTGGAGAAGTAGTCAGGCAGGGTCAGCGCATCGCCGTTGTGCTCGGTCTGCACCCGAAGGCGACCGGCAACAAACAGCCAGTTCAGGTAGGCACCGGTCACCAGACCAATGGCAATCCAGCTTTCCGACAGGCCGGACATGTAGATTGCACCCGGCAAACCCATCAACAACCAGCCGCTCATGTCAGAGGCACCAGCAGACAAGGCAGTGACGACGCTACCCAGGCTACGACCACCCAAAATGTAATCAGACAGGTTATTGGTGGAGCGATAGGCCATGAAGCCAATCAGCACCATTGCCGCGATATAGATCACGAACGTGATCAAGGTTGGGTTAGTAACACTCATTGAATTAAGCCCTGGCATTGTTTTTATGTTTAGCGGCGGTCTGGCCGTACGCTCATCAACGTCCTGTTTGAGACGAGTCGCCGGGCCGCGCATTTATGACTGATGTTTCCCCAGGAAATCCATCAGTTGATGAACCAAACTGAAACAGGTGGTTGCACCTTAGCTGCGAATGCTATGCAACAAACCAAACGAGGTGCAACCAATTTCTGTCAGGCCAGTTGCACCTTGTCGCCTTTTCGTCTCAATTCAGGTTTTTTGCTCCTTTTCGGAGCAAAAACAACACATGACTAACGAAAAGCACCAAGCGGGTGCGCTGAATTCAGTCGCTTCCAACATTCCTGACGAAGTGTCAGTCAATTCGCAACAAAAACGGGTTGCACTAGGTTGCACCTCTTTGTGCGCACAGCTAATCTTGCCGCCAGCTGATGCCACGCAGATGTGGCACCCATGAGGATAAAAATATGGCTACTACCACCCTTGGGGTCAAACTTGACGACCCAACCCGCGAGCGCCTTAAAGCCGCTGCAACTTCGATTGATCGCACGCCACACTGGCTGATCAAGCAGGCAATCTTCAATTACCTGGAAAAACTCGAGGGTGGTGCAACCCTGACCGAGTTGAGTGGCATCCCTGGCAACAGTGGTGATGACGCCGACGACGTACAAACCGACCACGCACATCAGTGCTTCCTGGAATTCGCAGAAAGCATCCTGCCGCAGTCCGTACTGCGCGCCGCGATTACATCCGCCTACCGCCGCCCGGAACCCGAAGTCGTTCCGATGCTGCTGGAACAAGCTCGCCTGCCAGCAGCTATGGCTGAAGCCACTCAAGCCCTGGCCGCCTCGATTGCTGAAAAACTGCGCAATCAAAAGAGCGCCGGTGGCCGCGCCGGCATCGTGCAAGGCCTGCTGCAAGAATTCTCCCTGTCTTCGCAAGAAGGCGTGGCACTGATGTGTCTGGCCGAAGCGCTGCTGCGTATCCCGGACAAAGGTACTCGCGACGCCCTGATCCGCGACAAAATCAGCACCGGTAACTGGCACCCTCACTTGGGCAACAGCCCATCGCTGTTTGTGAACGCTGCGACCTGGGGCCTGTTGCTGACCGGCAAACTGGTGTCCACGCACAACGAAGCGGGCCTGACCTCCTCCCTGAGCCGCATCATCGGCAAAAGTGGCGAGCCGATGATCCGCAAAGGCGTCGACATGGCCATGCGCCTGATGGGCGAGCAGTTTGTGACCGGCGAAACCATCGGCGAAGCACTGGCCAATGCCACGCGCTTTGAAGCCAAGGGTTTTCGTTATTCCTACGACATGCTCGGTGAAGCCGCACTGACCGAGCATGACGCACAGAAGTACCTCGCGTCCTACGAGCAAGCCATCCACTCGATCGGCAAAGCGTCCAACGGTCGTGGCATTTATGAAGGCCCGGGCATTTCGATCAAGCTGTCGGCCCTTCACCCACGTTACAGCCGCGCCCAGTACGAGCGCGTGATGGACGAGCTGTACCCGCGCTTGCTGTCACTGACCTTGCTGGCCAAGCAATATGACATCGGTCTGAACATCGATGCCGAAGAAGCAGATCGTCTTGAGCTGTCGCTCGACCTGCTGGAGCGCCTGTGCTTCGAGCCACAACTGAGCGGCTGGAACGGCATCGGCTTTGTTATTCAGGCGTATCAAAAACGCTGCCCGTATGTGATCGACTACGTGATTGATCTGGCTCGCCGTAGCCGTCATCGCCTGATGATTCGTCTGGTTAAAGGCGCGTACTGGGACAGCGAAATCAAACGCGCCCAAGTCGAAGGCCTGGAAGGCTATCCGGTCTACACCCGCAAGGTGTACACCGACGTTTCCTACCTCGCCTGCGCGAAAAAGCTACTGGCTGTGCCGGAAGCAATCTACCCGCAATTCGCAACCCACAACGCCCAAACGTTGTCGGCGATTTACCATATCGCGGGTCAGAACTACTACCCTGGCCAGTACGAATTCCAGTGCCTGCATGGCATGGGCGAGCCGCTTTACGAGCAAGTGGTCGGCAAGGTTTCCGAAGGCAAACTAAACCGTCCGTGCCGTGTGTACGCGCCGGTCGGCACTCACGAAACGCTGCTGGCTTACCTGGTACGCCGCCTGCTGGAAAACGGCGCAAACACCTCGTTCGTTAACCGCATCGCCGACCACAGCATCTCGATCCAGGAACTGGTGTCAGACCCAATCAGCACGATCGAGCACATGGCTACGCAAGAAGGCGGCTTCGGCTTGCCACACCCGCGTATCCCATTGCCGCGTGACCTGTACGGTAGCGAACGCGCCAACTCCAGCGGCATCGACATGGCCAACGAACACCGTTTGGCATCCCTGTCTTGCGCGCTGTTGGCAACCGCTCACAACGACTGGCAAGCCGCGCCTATGCTCGGTTGCCCGTCGAGCAGCGAAGCGGCTGCACCTGTTCTCAACCCGTCCGACCTGCGTGACGTGGTGGGCCATGTGCAAGAAGCCACTGTTGAAGATGCCGACAACGCTATCCAGTGCGCCCTGAATGTGGCGCCGATCTGGCAGGCCACTCCGCCTGCTGAACGTGCAACCATTCTGGAACGCGCCGCTGACCTGATGGAAGCTGAGATTCAGCCGCTGATGGGCCTGCTGGCTCGTGAAGCTGGCAAGACCTTCGCCAACGCCATCGCCGAAGTGCGCGAAGCCGTGGACTTCCTGCGTTACTACGCTGTGCAGGCACGCAACGATTTGACCAACGATGCCCACCGCCCACTGGGCCCAGTGGTTTGCATCAGCCCGTGGAACTTCCCGCTGGCGATTTTCAGTGGTCAGGTGGCTGCTGCATTGGCCGCTGGTAACCCAGTGCTCGCCAAACCTGCCGAGCAAACCCCGCTGGTCGCCGCGCAAGCCGTGCGCATATTGCTCGAAGCCGGTATCCCACAGGGCGTGCTGCAATTGCTGCCGGGCCGTGGCGAAACTGTTGGTGCCCGACTGGTGGGCGACGATCGCGTCAAAGGCGTGATGTTCACCGGCTCCACCGAAGTTGCTCGCTTGCTGCAACGTAACATCGCTGGCCGCCTGGACGCTCAAGGCCGTCCAATTCCACTGATCGCCGAAACCGGTGGCCAGAACGCAATGATCGTCGACTCCTCGGCACTGACCGAACAAGTGGTCATCGATGTTGTGTCCTCGGCGTTCGACAGTGCAGGCCAGCGTTGCTCGGCGTTGCGCGTACTGTGCTTGCAGGAAGACTCCGCAGATCGCGTCATCGAAATGCTCAAAGGCGCGATGGCCGAATCGCGCATGGGTAACCCTGAGCGCCTTAACGTAGACATTGGCCCGGTAATCGACGCCGAAGCCAAAGCCGGGATCGAGCAACACATCCAGGGCATGCGCGACAAAGGCCGTCACGTTTACCAAATGGCCATTGCTGACATCGAAGAATGCAAACGCGGCACCTTCGTCATGCCGACCTTGATTGAACTGGAAAGCTTCGACGAGCTAGAACGCGAAATCTTCGGCCCAGTGCTGCACGTGATTCGCTACAAGCGCAAAGACATCGACCAACTGATCGCACAGATCAACGCTTCGGGTTATGGCCTGACACTGGGCGTACACACCCGCATCGACGAAACCATTGCCAAAGTGGTCAACAACGTCAATGCCGGTAACGTCTACGTCAACCGCAACATCGTAGGCGCTGTAGTCGGCGTGCAACCCTTCGGCGGCGAAGGCTTGTCGGGCACTGGCCCTAAAGCCGGTGGCCCGCTGTACCTGTTCCGCCTGCTGTCGACCCGCCCAAGCGATGCGATTGAACAATCGTTCGCCAAAGTGGACGCCATCACGGCGCCAGACACCCAAGCACGCGAAGCATTGAGCAAGCCGCTCAGCGCCCTGCAAGCCTGGGCTCAAAGCAATCAGCAACCTGCACTGGCCGAACTGTGCACCGAGTTTGCAGCGCACTCACAAAGCGGTATCACGCGCCTGCTCAACGGCCCGACTGGCGAGCGCAACAGCTATGCCATCCTGCCGCGTGAACACGTGCTGTGCCTGGCCGAAGTCGAAAGCGATCTGCTGACCCAACTGGCTGCGGTACTGGCCGTAGGCAGCTCGGCTGTAATGCCAGAAAGCGAACTGGCTAAAGCGCTGCTTGCTCGTTTGCCAAAAGAAGTACAGGCACGCATCAAACTGGTGGCTGACTGGACCAAAGACGACGTGATCTTCGACGCCGTTCTGCATCACGGCGACTGCGACCAACTGCGTGATGTGTGCCAGCAAGTGGCCAAACGCGCAGGCGCTATTGTCGGCGTGCAAGGTCTGTCCCAAGGCGAAACCAACATTGCCCTGGAACGTCTGGTAATCGAGCGCGCACTGAGCGTCAACACCGCTGCGGCTGGCGGTAATGCGAGCTTGATGACCATCGGTTAAAGGTCTGAACGCTTCATAAAAAACCGGACGCCTGTTAAAGGGCGTCCGGTTTTTTATTTAAACAATCATGCTTTTCTCATTAGATACAGCGCCGGAATTCGACCTCACCCAGCGCCGCCAGCTCTTGATCAGTCAAGCTCAAGATGGACAGCTCAACCTCAGCGATATCGGCTGGCCGTTTATGCGCATGCCGCTGGCCCTAAGTGCTGTCGGGTAAACACACCTGCTCAATGGGCCCAAACCAACGCGCACACTGACAGTCATCAGTTTCGCTAAATCAGGCAGTCTCACACCATCAAGCAGAACATAGGCATTCAATTACCAAGGCAGGCTGTGCGGGAGTGCAGGCATGTCAATCACGACTCGCTCTCGCTTTTCTTGGCAGCCTCTTCGCAAACAGCGCATACCGCGTGCTGGTTCAGCAGGTTCGCGCGCTGTGCTTGCAGCAAGTAAGGGGTGTGCGAAGCCAAAAGAGGGTCTGGCGTTGCCAGTAACGCTGGCGCTCCCGGCACCGGAGCACCACCCAACATAATCGGGCTGCTGCTGTAAATGCCTGCGGCACTGATCAGAATGTGCTGCCCACCCGCCATCAATGAGATGGCCGCTCCAGCCTCAAGCACTATTTGAGCACCTGCTTTGAGGTGCACTTGTAACCCTGCCTCAGCTGCAAGATTTTGCCCCACGTGAGTATGGCTACTGGCCGCTACCTGCAAGTGATCGCTGGACTTGATCAGCACTTTGCGATCGCCCATTACCGTGCGTTGATCTTCAGCGTTAATCACGCAAACGTTATTGCCAACAATGATTTCTTCACGCTGACCATCGACCTCCAATCGGCTGTCATTTTTGATGTGTTGTGCCATGTCGCGCTGAGCGTGAAGGTAGATCAGTTCCTGATCTTTACGATCCTCAATGCGCAGTTCGTTGTAACCGCCACCTCCCGGCGTGCTGCGGCTTCGCAGTACGGTTTGGGTTTTGTTCTCAGGCAGTTGCAGCGGCGCCGGGTTGAGGCTGTTGATCAGGCAACCGCAGATCAACGGCTGATCGGGGTCGCCCTCTAAAAAGGTGACCAACACTTCCATGCCCACCCTGGGAATGGTCACGCTGCCATGACTGTCCCCGGCCCAGCTGGATGACACCCGCAGCCAGCAACTGCTGGTCTCGTTGTGGGCACCCAAGCGATCCCAATGGAACAACACCTTGACCCGACCATAGGGGTCGCAGTGAATGTCTTCGCCCTCTGGCCCCGTGACCCGGGCGGTTTGGCTGCCGAGAATACGGGGTTTGTCATAGGCCTGTTGTGGGCGCCAATTCACGTCTTCCGGGGTGGCATAAAAAGTGTTGCGGTAGCCTTGGGTAAAACCACTCGTATCAGCCATCAACGAACTTGAACCGTACTCTTCCAGCACCTGTGGCTGCTTACCTTCGTGATGAATGTCCGTCAGCAGCCATTGGGTATTCCATGCCGGGCGTGGGTGCTCACTCATCGACAGGAAATGACCGCTGCGCAAGTTGGGCTGGTCGCTACTGCCACTGGCCTGTCGATAGCCCGTTTGATGACGCTCAAGTACCCGCAGCCCTTGGCGCTCGCCTTGAGCCTTTTCGGCAAAGCGACCGGGGTAAATATAGTGTTCTAGCGCCCGCTCTTTGTGGTCTGCCTGACTGTCGGCGCTCAAGGTGCGACTGGCTTTGGCAAAGTCGTAATCGCGGGCAAAGGTACGGTTGGTCTGCACTTGAAACTGCAGGTCAAAACGATTAATCGCCGCCTGCTGGGCCACCATCCCGCCGCCATGCACATAGGACGTTGGCAGGACGATTGAAGTGAACGCCTGCTGTTTATCACCGAAAACCAATACATGTTCGTCAGGCGAATGCCTGAAGTGGTAATGAAAACCCTCCTCAAAACACAGCCGCTGAATAAAGTGCAGGTCGGACTCGCCGTACTGCACGCAGTATTCCCGAGGCGCATACGTCGAAAATGAAGAGAACGTGTAGGCATCGCTGAAGATCCCGTGCTCTCCAAGCACCGTTTCGATGATCTGCTGCACGGTCAAACTCTGAAAAATACGATGGTTGGTGCGATAAGCCAGATAGGCCAAGCGCGGTACCAGCGTCAGACGGTAACGGGTTAGTCGCGTACCGGGGCTGTCCTGCTCAATTCGCTCGATCTGCCCATGAATGCCATTGCCCTGCGGCTCAAACGCCAGAAAAGCACTTTTGTGCAACAACGCTTCAAGCTCAAGCCCTGAGCGATCACTGACCAGCTCAATCTGTATGGCAAAGGGCGTGCTGATAGCTTCATCGCCCTTGAACGCCAGCACGTGAAGCTCATCCTCACAACCTTGGATGGTCAAGCTAAAGCGTGCTTGCTGGGCCATGTGGGGCATGCGTGATTCCTCTAAAGCGCGCAGTAGGTTGTCTGCACAAAAAAGAGTGAACGCTAACGGATACCGTGAGAGAGCCGATGTAGGAAGCGCCCTAAAGATGCCAGCGAAACAGGATTAAATATTTGCATGCGCTAAACCACGTTACGGCTCGCATTAAAGCCACCCACACCTAAAACCTTTTTGACAGCCCTGCAATTGTGCAGGTTAGAATCGCTGGCACGCAGACTGCATGTTCAGCCTGCGCCCCCGCCTTTCACGTTTCTGGAGTACTGCCTTTGAATGCGACGACCATCAACAGCCTGTTCTTGATCGGCGCGTTGCTGGTGGGTGCGAGCATTTTGGTAAGTTCTTTGTCCTCGCGTCTGGGCATCCCGATTCTGGTGATTATCCTTGCGGTGGGCATGACCGCTGGCGTAGATGGCGGCGGCATCATTTTCAACAATTACCCCACAGCTTATTTGGTCGGCAACCTCGCCCTCGCGGTGATTTTGCTCGACGGAGGGTTGCGGACACGGGTGTCGAGTTTTCGGGTGGCTTTATGGCCAGCGCTATCGCTGGCCACGGTCGGGGTAATGATTACCACCGGGCTGACGGGCCTGATGGCCGCGTGGCTATTCAACCTCAACCTGATCCAGGGGTTGCTCGTGGGCGCCATTGTTGGCTCCACCGATGCGGCAGCCGTATTTTCGCTGCTGGGCGGCAAAGGCCTGAACGAGCGGGTATCGGCCAGCCTTGAGATCGAGTCAGGCAGCAACGATCCAATGGCGGTGTTCCTCACCGTGACCCTGATCGACATGCTCGCCAGCGGCGAAACCGGCCTGCACATGAGCCTGCTGCTCAACCTGTTGCGCGAGTTCGGTATCGGCGGTGCCATTGGCCTGACGGGCGGTTGGCTGATGCTGCAAATGGTCAACCGGATTAACCTTGCCAACGGCCTGTACCCCATTTTGGTGGTGGCGGGCGGGCTGGTGGTCTTTGCCCTGACCAACGCCCTGCACGGCAGCGGCTTCCTTGCGGTTTACCTCTGCGGCCTAGTGATAGGCAACAGTCCCATCCGCAGCCGTCATGGCATTTTGCACATGCTTGACGGCATGGCCTGGCTGGCACAAATCGGTATGTTTTTGGTGCTGGGCTTGCTGGTCACTCCCCACGATTTGCTGCCCATCGCAGTGCCAGCACTGGCGCTGGCGCTATGGATGATCCTGTTTGCCCGGCCGCTGTCAGTCATTGTGGGGCTACTGCCGTTCAAAGCCTTTCATGGGCGTGAAAAAGCTTTTATTTCCTGGGTGGGGTTGCGCGGCGCAGTGCCCATCATTCTGGCCGTGTTCCCATTGATGGCCGGGCTACCGAACGCCCAGCTGTACTTCAATTTGGCGTTCTTTATCGTGCTGGTGTCCTTGTTAGTGCAAGGCACCAGCCTGCCGTGGGTCGCTAAATGGCTCAAGGTCACGGTGCCACCTGAGCTGGCACCTATCTCGCGCGCCGCACTCGAAGTGCACGTCACCAGTGAATGGGAGCTGTTTGTTTACCGACTCGACGCACAAAACTGGTGCATTGGTGCTGCCCTGCGCGAACTAAAAATGCCCGAGGGCACGCGCATTGCGGCACTGTTTCGCGGCCAAATGCTGCTCCACCCGTCGGGCAGTACCACCCTCGAAATAGGCGATCTGCTCTGCGTGATAGGGCACGAACACAACTTGCCCGCCTTGGGCAAACTGTTCAGCCAGCCGCCTACCCGCGGTCTGGACCTGCGCTTCTTCGGTGACTTTGTACTTGAAGGCGACGCCCAACTGGGCGCAGTGTCGGCGCTGTACGGCCTCAAACTGGACGGCATCGACCCCGATCTTCCTCTGAGCAGCTTCATCGCGCAAAAAGTTGGCGGCGCCCCGGTGGTCGGCGACCAAGTGGAGTGGAACAACACCATTTGGACCGTTGCCGTCATGGAAGGGAACAAGATAGGCAAAGTGGGCGTCAGATTCCCCGAAGGAAGTGCCCCGGGCCCCGGGTTGTTCCTCTAAACTCCCAACTTTCCTACGCTTGTCTGATCGGTATCTATGCCAACTCTGCGCACGTTCTTTGCCACCGTCCTGCTCGGTCTGAGCCTTTCAGTCGGCATGCTCCACGCTGCCGAACCGCCCACCGCCGAGGCGGTTCAGCAAAGTCTGGACAAAATTGCCGACCGCAAATTACCCGATGCCGATCAAAAAGCGCTGCAAGCGGTGTTGGAGCAGACCCTAAGCCTGTTAGCCACCAAAGCGGATTACGAACAGCGCCTCAGTGAGGTCAAACAGCAGCTCAGCAATGCACCACAGCAAACGGCCGAAAATCAGCGTGAGTTGGCTCGACTCAAAGCCTCCAAAGCCGTCCCTGTGGAGCAGCGCTACAGTGGCCTTTCAGTGCCACAACTGGAGCAGATGCTGGCCGAACGCACCACGCAACAGGGCGAATTGCAAAAGGCGTTGGCCAACGCCAACAGCATGAGCATTGCTGCGCAGACCCGCCCAGAAAGGGCGCAAGCCGAAATCAGCACCAGCCAAACGCGCATCCAGCAAATCAACAACACCCTCAAACTGGGGCGCGACAACGGCAAATTACTGACCGCTGACCAGCGCAACAAACTCAATGCCGAAGCTGCCTCGCTCACGGCCTTGATCGCTTTGCGCCGCCAGGAGCTTGCGGGCAACAGCCAACTTCAGGATCTGAGTGGCAGTCAGCATGACCTGCTGCTGGAAAAAACCGCCCGTCAGGATCAAGAGATCCAAGAGCTGCAAACCCTGATCAACAAAAAGCGTCTGGCGCAGTCGCAACAGACGGTGACCGAGCAATCCATTGAGGCGCAGAAATCAGGCAGTAGCAGCCTGTTGGCCACCGAGAGCGCGACAAATCTTAAACTTTCCGACTACCTGCTGCTCAGCACCGACCGCCTGAACGAAGTCACCCAGCAAAATCTTGAGACCAAGCAGCAACTCGACAACGTGACCCAAAGCGATCAAGCGTTGGACGAGCAAATCAGCGTGCTCAAAGGCAGCCTGCTACTGTCAAAAATCCTCTACAAACAGAAGCAAGCCCTACCGCGCCTACAAAAGATGGACAAAAATCTGGCAGACGAAATTGCGGATATTCGTCTCTATCAGTTCGAAATCAACCAGCAGCGCGAACTCATCAGCAACCCGGCCACCTACGTCGATAACCTGCTGGCCACACAGCCTGCCGACCAAGTGACCCCGCAATTGCGCAAGACCTTGCTCGAACTGGTCACTACCCGCAGCGACCTGTTAGAGCGGCTGAACCGCGAGTTAAGCGCGTTGCTTAACGAAACAATCACCCTGCAACTGAACCAGAAACAACTGCTCAGCACCGCCCAAAGCCTGCGCGCCACCCTTGATGAGCAGATGTTCTGGATCCCGAGCAACAAACCACTGGATCTGGAATGGCTCGAAGGCGCCCCGCGCCAGCTCAAACAACAGGTGCTCACCCTGCCCTGGACAACTGGCCTCAGCGAACTGGCTGACGGTTTGGCCCAGCGCCCTCTGTTGTTTTTGCCCTTGGCACTGTTGATCGTGGCCTTGCTGTGGAAGCGCAGATACCTCTACGGCAAATTGAACAAAATCCATCAAGACATTGGCCACTTCAAGCGCGACAGCCAATGGCACACGCCCTTGGCGATTCTGATCAACATTTTGCTCGCGCTGCCTGTTTCACTGGCGCTGGCCTTGTGTGGCTATGCCTTGCAAACCGATGCGCGGGGTATGAACGCCAACTTGGGTTCATCGTTAATCCAAATGGCCCAAGCCTGGCTGGTGTTCTACACCGCGTATCGTATTCTGGCGCCCGGTGGCGTGGCTGAACTGCATTTCCGCTGGGAAAAACCCTTGGTCGAATTCCTGCAGAGTTGGGTTCGCAAACTAGGTTTTGTGGTGCTGGCATTGGTGGCAGTGGTCGCTTTTGCTGAGCAACAACCCGCCGCGCTGGCAGACGACGTGCTGGGCCTGATTGTGGTGCTGAGCTGTTATGCCGCTATGGCCTGGTTGTTGTGTCGCTTGCTGCTTAACGACAAAACCGAGAAAAAAGCCTACCGCCTGCGCAAGCTGCTGGGCTTTGCGTTCGCCCTTCTGCCTTTGGCTTTGTTTGTGGCGGTGTGCTTTGGCTATTACTACACCGCGCTCAAGCTCAGCGATCGCCTGATCAACACCCTTTATCTGTTGATGTTCTGGCTGGTGACCGAAGCCGCGTTTGTGCGCGGGCTGGCTGTAGCCGCTCGCCGTCTGGCGTATCAACGCGCACTGGCCAAGCGTCAAGCTGCCAAAGAAGCGGGCGAAGGCAACGATGCCATCATTGAAGAACCCACGCTGGACATCGAACAAGTTAACCAACAGTCACTGCGACTGATTCGTCTGGCGCTGCTTGCCGGTTTTATCGGCATTCTGTACTGGGTGTGGGCCGATCTGATTTCGGTGTTTTCCTACCTCGACAACATCACGCTGTACGAATACACCAGCGGCAGCGGCGCCACCATGAGCATGGTGCCCATCAGCATCGGCGATGTGATTGGAGCATTGGTCATCATCGGCCTCAGCATCGCTCTGGCGCGCAACCTGCCCGGCCTGCTTGAAGTGTTGGTGCTGTCCAGACTTGACCTGGGGCAAGGCAGTGCTTATGCCACCACCACCTTGCTGACCTACGTGATTATTGGCATTGGCTTTGTCTCCACCCTGTCGACCCTCGGCGTAAGCTGGGACAAGTTGCAGTGGCTGGTAGCAGCGCTGTCGGTAGGCTTGGGCTTTGGCATGCAGGAAATTTTCGCCAACTTCATCTCCGGGATCATGATTTTGTTTGAACGCCCGGTGCGTATTGGCGACACCATCACCATTGGCAACCTGTCTGGCACCGTGAGCAAAATCCGCATCCGGGCGACCACCATCACGGACTTCGACCGCAAAGACATCATTGTCCCGAACAAAACCTTCATTACCGGGCAACTGATCAACTGGTCGCTGACCGACACCATTACCCGCGTGACGCTCAAACTTGGCGTCGACTACGGCTCGGATCTGGACTTGGTCAAGCACCTGTTGCTCAAGGCCGCGCAAGAAAACCCGCGCGTGCTAAAAGACCCCGAGCCCCACGTGTACTTCCTCAACTTCGGGGCCAGCACCCTCGACCACGAACTGCGCATGCACGTGCGTGATCTGGGCGACCGTAACCCCGTGATCGACGAAGTGAACCGCTTTATCAACCGTGAGTTCAAGAACCACCAGATCAACATCTCGTTCCAGCAGATGGAGGTGTACCTCAAGAACTTGCAGGGCCAAGAGTACAAACTGGTCCCAATCGGCCCGGAGGCTCCCGCGAGCGGCACCGAGCCCGAACGCGCATCCGAACCAACACCGCCGCAAAAACCGCAACTGGGCAAGTTGGACTGACCAGAACAACACTGTAGGAGCAAGCTTGCTCGCGAAGGCATCAGCACGGCAACTCAAGCAAACTGAGGCGCCTGCATCGCGAGCAAGCTCGCTCCTACACAGGTTTTACATGCGCCTCAACGCCTTACTGGAGACGGCCATTGAAAGCCCTCGACGAACTGACCTTCGATAACCGTTTCGCTCGTTTGGGCGATGCCTTCTCAACTCACGTCCTGCCTGAGCCCATCGACGAGCCGCGCCTGGTTGTGGCCAGCCATAGCGCTATGGCGCTGCTTGACCTTGATCCGGCCATCGCCCACGACCCTGTGTTCGCCAAACTGTTTGGGGGCCACACGTTGTGGGCCGATGCCGAGCCGCGGGCAATGGTCTATTCAGGCCACCAATTTGGCTCCTACAACCCACGTTTGGGCGACGGCCGTGGTGTGTTGTTAGGCGAGGTGTACAACGAAGCGGGTGAGCATTGGGATTTGCACCTTAAAGGCGCAGGCATGACCCCTTACTCGCGCATGGGCGATGGCCGCGCCGTACTGCGTTCATCCATTCGCGAGTTTCTCGCCTCAGAAGCGCTGCATGCACTGGGCATTCCCAGCAGCCGCGCTGCGTGTGTCATTGGCTCCGACACCCCGGTATGGCGCGAAAAACAGGAACGTGCCGCTATGGTCTTGCGCTTGGCACCGAGCCATATCCGCTTTGGGCATTTCGAGTACTTCTACTACACCAAACAACCTGAGCAGCAAAAGCAACTGGGCGAACACGTGCTGGCCCTGCACTTCCCCGAGTGCCTGGAGCAGCCAGAACCGTATCTGGCCATGTTTCGCGAGATCGTCGAGCGCAACGCCGAACTGATCGCCAAATGGCAGGCTTATGGCTTTTGCCACGGCGTGATGAACACCGACAACATGTCGATTTTGGGCATCACTTTCGACTTCGGCCCATTTGCCTTCCTCGACGACTTCGACGCCCACTTCGTGTGCAACCACTCCGACCACGAAGGCCGCTACTCCTTCAGCAATCAGGTGCCTATCGGCCAATGGAACCTCAGCGCACTGGCACAGGCGCTGACACCGTTCATCAGCGTTGAAGCGTTGCGCGAGACACTGGGCTTGTTTTTGCCGCTGTATCAAGCGCACTACCTCGACCTCATGCGCCGCCGCTTAGGCTTGACCACTGCGCAAGACGGCGACCAAGCCCTGATCGAAGATCTGCTACAACGCATGCAAGGCAGCAGCATCGACTACACCTTGTTCTTTCGCCGCTTGGGCGACGATTCTGCCGAGCAGGCCGTGGCTAAACTGCGCGATGAATTTGTCGACCTGAAGGGTTTTGATGAATGGGCAGAGCGATATGTGGCACGGGTCAATCACGAAACTGAGCGCGACAACAGCACACGCCGAGCACGCATGCACGCGGTAAACCCGCTATACCTGCTGCGTAACTACTTGGCGCAAAAAGCCATCGATGCCGCCGAAGCCGGTGACTACAGCGAAGTACAGCGCTTGCACACCGTACTCACCCAACCGTTCACTGAGCAGCCGGGAATGGAAAGTTATGCCGAACGCCCACCGGAATGGGGCAAGCATTTGGAGATTAGTTGTTCGTCGTAAGTGAACAACTTTAAATCACCCCACACGTTCATTTAAACCTCATCAGGTTCTAGATGGGCGTGAGAAGTGCGCCTCAGAACTTAACAAAAACAAAATCAATACTACTTGCGTGAGAACCACCATTTAACATTCCGCCTAACAGGAAATAAAAGTACATGTATAAAAATACAGACAAAAGCAATCCAGCCAATAAACGGGTGCTCTGAAACAATCTCCGGACGATGCCCTAAAAATAAAAAATCATCCCCTTGGAGAATATCCATATAAGGCACAACAAACATCCCATTGACTATCAAGCAAAAAAACAGCTTAACGTAATTTAAATCACCACCAGAAAAATGCACCTTTAAAAAGGTGGCGACAAAAATCCCACAAGCTGCCAAGACAGGAAAAACCAACAAAATCATTTTTCAGCCTCTTGATATACCTGCTTCCCTGTTTGGAAGTCAGAATATATTTCAAAGCCCATAGCACCAGCCCCCATTCCTTTATAGGATCGCACATAGTCTGTTTTGACATACCTGAATAAGCGCCAAGCATCGGGTTTTAATATATAACGACCAAGAGCATACGCAGACAGTCCTAAGTCGATTGCCCCATAGGCTATATTCCCTTCGCGCTCTCCGCAACCAAGTGCTTTTGCTACTGCTTGATATCCTTTCCTGACTGGACCCTCTGTATTAGTACGATCAGTTAAAAGATTGCGTGCGTTTTCGTAAACGTTATTTGCGCCATGTGCCATCATTGGTACGCCAGCCACGAGACACAGTGTACCCACTGAGGCGTAACATATCCCTGCACCTGTTACAACCTGCATTGCCCCGGCAATTGTTCCAGCACCTTTTTTGGCGATTTGCCATGACTGACTGAGCAGACTATTTTGCTCGTCCTTTAACTCTTTTAATCCTTGCTCAACACTTTTATTTCCCAGCGAGACATCATTAACAATGCTTTTAGCGTAATAAGCGACTTCGCGGTTGAATTGCAAACGCAGCGTGCCGTCTTTTATGTGCTTAACACCTAATGTGCTGGCTTGGCTTCCAAGCTTTCCAGCCGCAGCACTCACCATCCAATAGTCACAGCTATCAGGCATGCAACTTTCGTTAGTTAACTTCACTCGTCACTTCCCCATGTGCTATATCCGCTGGTACCTGCAATGTGGTGGGTCCACGTGATCTCTCGATAACGAATGGCAACATGCTCTTGTGGTTCGGCGTCGCTCTGCAAAATAGAGTGCGGCATTTCAAGTGTCAAATCAGCAATAATCCCGCCATTGATTGAAACCGAGTAAAATTTCTCCTGCATACCAAAAGAAGACACTCGATAAAAACTAATCGTGCAGTTTATTTCTTCTCTAGCTGAGAGCGCTTGCGCGAGGAGCGGCGAGGCTTTATCAACATTTTTGGTGATAAGGATTGGACCATGTGTAGGTTTGTTAATATTTCCAATGTTGACCATATTATGAGTGTAAGACAGCACCATGATTTCGTCGACATGCCCGGACTGACACTTATTACCTATAGAGTCTTGGGTTGAGCAACCTGCTGAAATCAAACCTTGTGCTTTGCCTGCGATAGCCATATATCCGTGATTAGCCATAATCCAAAAATCCTTTTATTTATTCAACTATCCTACCTGTAACAACCTGCGCTTATCAAACGTCAATTTACGCGGACCCACATTATCGGTGACTACTGACTGACAAAATAAAGATTAATTTCTAATACACCTACACCTGACATAGGATAAAACGCAAAACTATATAAACTATTGCCTTCATTTAATAAACACAATTAATCGCCACCACTGACAGAGCAACATACAAACTATCGCACGGCTCATTGAATAAGTACTGGCAGGCTTAGCGAACATCTGCTGAACTGCACCTTCTCGAAACTTAAACGGACTATGTAGACGCGTAGTTCTTGCAATAAACGGAGTGTTGAAATGACCGACCCGCTGCTGATCCCCTGCCCTCACTGCAACGGCCTTAACCGTATCCCCGCTGAACGCGTGGGCGAGCATCCTAAATGCGGACGCTGCAAGAATGAGGTGTTGCAGGGTAAGCCCTTCGAGCTTAAACAAACCGACTACGCCAGTCAGATCAAGGGCGATCTGCCGCTATTGGTGGATGTGTGGGCTGATTGGTGCGGGCCGTGCAAAGCATTTGCACCCGTTTTCGAGCAAGCTGCCAGTCTGCTAGTCGGCAAGTGCCGTCTGGCCAAGCTCGACAGCGAGGCCAATCAACAATTGGCCGGGCAATTGGGCATTCGTTCTATCCCCAGCCTGATCCTGTTCAAAAACGGCCGTGAAGTCGCACGCCAAAGCGGCGCGCTGCCGTTGCAGCAGCTCACCGCATGGTTACGCAGCCAAGGCATCAGCGCTTAGGCGTTCTGATCCAAATAGTCGTGCAGTTCTACAAACTGCTGGGTCAGTTTATGCCGCGGGTCAAAGTGGATCAGCGGCTGGCACGCCTGATGCGACTCACGCATACGCACAGAACTGCCCAGATAGACCGGTAACACCGGCAAGCCTTCAGCAATAAGCTCGTCGAGCATTTGCTGTGGCAAGCTGGCCCGAGCTTGAAACTGGTTAACCACAATGCCTTCGACCAACAACTCTTCGTTGTGGTCTTCTTTCAGCTCTTCGATTTCAGATAACAAACCGTAAAGGGCTTGGCGCGAGAAACTGTCGCAATCGAAGGGGATGAGCACCCGATCACAGGCAATCAGCGCCGAGACCGCGTAAAAATTCAAGGCGGGCGGCGTGTCGATATAGATGCGGTCGTAATCTTCGGCCAGTTCATCAAGCAGCTTTCGCAGCTTGTTGATCTTGTGCTTGGCCTCAAGTTTGGGCTGCAAGTCGGCCAGCTCGGCCGTGGCAGTAATAACGTGCAAATTGTCGAAGGGCGTTTCGTATATATCGACTCGATTTTTCTTGGAGCCAACACTGGACGAAAGGCTGTGCTTGAAGAACTCGGCGATCCCCATCGGGATGTCGTCGCCGGTCAATCCGGTGAGGTATTGGGTAGAGTTGGCCTGAGCGTCCAAGTCCACCAACAAGGTGCGATACCCCTCGCTGGCGCTGACGGCAGCCAGGTTGCAAGCGATGCTGGACTTACCCACACCACCTTTTTGATTGAACACCACGCGACGCATTTAAAACCTCCGTGTATCAATGAATGCCCGAGTGTAGATGCCCTTTATGCGCCTTCGCTACCTCGCATCGAAAACAGCTACAGCTCTAGCTCACAGATCTGCAAATACACACGAACATATCCTTCATTTGTGACACACAAGTCCTACCCATAGACCAATAATGGCAAAATGACAGCTATTTCGTCTAAATCGATAAAATCCCATACTTAAAAATGTAAGCAATATTTGCTACGAGCCAACTGCACCGGGATAATGCCGCCTCTCTGTTTTCAGGTGCAGCATCGATCGGTGTTGACCTTCGCATCAAGGAAGCCCGCAGGGGCGGGATGAATCTCCAGTGATCAATTTCGATATTGCCGCATGGCGCGCCTGGGCTCCGGGCATCGACAGCGTGGCCGATTGGCAGGCCTGGAGCCAGCAACCCAGCATTCCCGCGCCCAGTGATGCAGCCCCAGACGTCTCGTTTTTACCGGCAATGCAACGCCGTCGCCTCAGTCGGCTGGCACGCATGGCGTTCAGCGTCGGCTGGCCATTGGCCGAAGGTCGGGAAGCGCTGCCACTGGTTTTTATCTCGCGCCACGGCGAAACACCCCGCACCTTCGATATCCTCAGCGATTTAGCCGCCGAGCAACCGTTGTCACCCACTCAGTTCAGCCTGTCGGTACACAACGCGATTATTGGTTTGTGGTCGATCATGCGCGGCGAAACCAGCGAAATGACGGCGCTCGCAGCGGCGGGTGATGGTCTGGAGCATGGCCTGCTCGAAGCCTGCGCGCTGCTCAATGAAGGCGCGCCTGCGGTGTTGCTGATAGTGACTGAAGAGCAACCGCCCCAAGCCTATGCGCACTGGATTGACGATGTTCCCTTTCCGTATGCCGTAGGTCTGTTGCTGACACCGGGCGAGCAATGGCAACTGTCTCTCACGCCTCAAAACTGCCCACCCGCCACAGCACCGTGGCCGCACGCCTTGAACCTACTGCGCCACCTGTTCAATGAGCAGCCTTCGTTCCAACATGCCTGGAATAAACGTGTATGGAACTGGCAACGCACCCTGTGAACACGCCTCGTGATGCCTATTACTGGCGATTAATCGCCACCGCTCTCAGCTTCGGTTTATTCGGGTTGGGGTGTTTGTGTCTGCGCTTGGTCATTTTCCCCCTGCTCAGTTGCTTGCCCGGCCCCCCCATTCGCCATCGCGAACGCGCGCGCGCGACCGTCAGTCGCCTGTTCTGGCTATTTATCCGCACGATGGCCCGTATGGGCGTGCTGACCTATGACGTACAAGGCGCCGAGCGGCTCGGGCGGCCCGGCCAAATGATCATTGCCAACCATCCGTCGCTTATTGATGTGGTTTTTTTGATCGGTCTGGTGCGCAACGCCAATTGCGTGGTCAAACAAAGCCTTTGGCAGAACCCCTTTACCCGCAGCCCGGTGCGCGCCACGCAATACATCAGCAATGACGGCAGTGTCGACATGCTCGATAAAGCCGCAGGCGCGCTGCAAGACGGCCAAACCTTGATCATCTTCCCCGAGGGTACCCGCACTCAGCCAGGGCAGGCGCCAGCCTTTCATCGCGGCGCGGCCGCCATTGCGCTGCGGGGTGCGAAGATCCTCACCCCGGTGGTGATCAAGGTCAGCCCCACCACGCTGACCAAAGCCGAACCCTGGTATCGAATTCCTAAACGCCGCGTGCATTTCAGTTTTTGTGTCGGCGCCGATATAGATCCACAAACCTTTACAGCGCTTGGCCCGCCACCTAAAGCCTCGCGTCTGCTCAATGACTTCGTGCATGACTTTTTTATTAAGGAGCTCGCCACAGATGAGCGATCTAAACAGTGACATCAAGCAGTTGATCATCGACGCCCTGGGCCTCGAAGACATCAGCATCAGCGACATCGGCGACGAACAAACCCTGTTCGGCGAAGGCCTGGGGCTCGACTCTGTAGACGCCCTTGAGCTGGGTCTGGCGATTCAAAAAACCTACGGCATCAAAATAGATGCCGACGCCAAAGACACCCGCGATCACTTTTCCAACGTGGCCAGCCTTGCGGCTTTTGTCACGGCCAAACAGGCAGCCTGAGACCGACCCATGCAAACCCGTGATGACATTTTCAACACCCTGCGCGACGCCTTGGTCGAACTGTTCGAACTTGAACCCGAGCGCGTCACCCTGGACGCCAACCTGTATCAGGATCTGGAAATCGACAGCATTGATGCCGTTGACCTGATCGACCATATCAAGCGTAAAACCGGCAAAAAAATTGCCGCCGATGAGTTCAAGTCCGTGCGTACGGTCAATGATGTGGTCGAGGCGGTTTACCGTCTGGTTCACCCGAGCGCATGAGCCGACTGATCGGCATCGGCTTGTTACTGGTCGGCTTGCTGTACCCCTTCGCGGTGTATTTCGGCATGGCCCACTTCGCCCCGTGGCAGTTCGCGCTGTTGCTCGGTGGTTTGTGGCTGGCCCGCGCCCTGACGGGGGAGCGACGCCCCGGCAGTCTGTGGATGGCAGGCGTGGCGCTGGGGTTTTGCGCACTCTTGGCGTTGTTCAACAGCCCAGCCTTACTGCGCTGGTATCCGGTGCTGATCAGCACTTTTATGCTCAGCCTGTTCAGTCTGAGCTTGACCTTCGGGCCACCGATGATCGAGCGTTTGGCGCGGTTGCGCGAGCCCGTGCTCCCCGACATTGCTATTCATTACACACGGCAGGTGACCAAAGTCTGGTGCCTGTTTTTTGCGCTCAACGGGTTAGTCGCAGCCAGTTTGACGCTGTGGGCACCGCTGAGCTGGTGGACGTTGTACAACGGCCTGATCGCCTACGGGCTGATGGGACTGTTGTTTGCCATTGAATGGCTGGTACGACAAAAAGTAAGAGGCCGTGCATGAATTGGATAAAACTTGAGCAGTTGTTGCTCAAGGCAGACGCTGGCCGAGCCGTCAGTTTTGACCCTGCACTCAATCACCTTTCGCTCTGCGAGCAGGCCTTGAGCCTCGCGGGCGGGTTGCAGCAGCGTGGCGTACAACGAATTGCCGTGCATCTGGCCGACGCCGCCGAGCTGGCGGTGGTGCTGCTCGGCGCGTGGCGGGCAGGTGTAAGCGTGCTCTTGCCCGCCGACGTGCAAGCCCAAACCCGTGAACGCTGGGCTTCACAGGTCGATTTATGGCTCACAGACAGCCACACGCTTGAAGCTCTGTTCGCCGAGCCGGTGCCAGCGGCCGAGCTGGATCTGGACGCCTGTCAGCTCAGCCTGTGTACCTCCGGCTCCAGCGGCGAACCCAAGCGCATCGACAAAACCTTGCGCCAGATGGCCAATGAAGTAGAAGCACTTGAGCGTCTGTGGGGTGCAGAACTGGGCGACGCCTGCATCATCGCCAGCGTGGCGGCGCAGCATATTTATGGGCTGTTGTTTCGTGTGTTGTGGCCGTTGTGTGCCGGGCGCCCCTTTGTGCGCAAACAACTGGCGTTCCCTGAAGACATGCAGCGCGCCAGCCGTGAACACAACGCTTTTGCGTGGGTGGCAAGCCCAGCGCTTCTGAAAAGAACCACCGACAACCTCGACTGGCCCGCCATGAGTCAGGTTCGCCGCGTGTTCTCATCTGGCGGTGCGTTACCTGCTGAAGCAGCGCAGGCGTTACACCAACGGTTAGGCCAATGGCCCACCGAAATTCTGGGCAGCTCCGAAACCGGAGGCATTGCTTGGCGCCAGGGACAAACCCTGTGGCAGCCGTTCGCCGATGTGCAACTGAGCCAAAGTGACGACGGCGCGTTACGCATCACCTCGGCGTACTTGCCTGCTGGCCATGTGGAGCACACCGCTGATGCAGCCCGCATTGAAAGCGATGGGCGCTTTGAACTGCTCGGGCGACTGGATCGCATCGTCAAGCTGGAAGAAAAACGCATCTCGCTGCCCATGCTTGAGCACGCGTTGGTCAGCCATGAATGGGTGCAAGAAGCGCGTTTTGGCGTGGTACACGACAACCGCGCATCCCTCGGCGCCTTGCTGGTGCTCAGCGACAGCGGCTTGTTCGCCTTGCGCGAGCATGGCCGCCGGACGCTGACCCAAACCCTGCGCCAGCACCTGAGCCAACACTGCGAAGCTCTGGCCCTGCCGCGCCGCTGGCGTTTATTGCGCCAACTGCCACTTAACAGCCAAGGCAAACTGCCGCAGGCACAAATCGATGCCCTGCTGCTGGCTCCGCGCACCAAACAGCCTGAAGTGCTTAATCAACAACACGTAGATGGCGTCTGGACGCTCAACCTGTCGATCCCGCCTGACTTAGCATTTTTCAGCGGTCACTTCCCTAAAACCCCCGTGCTGCCGGGCGTGGTGCAGGTGGATTGGGCGATGAGCCTGGGCCAGCAACTGCTCGACCTGCCGCCTCGTTTTGCCGGCATGGAAGTGCTCAAGTTTCAACAACTGGTGCGCCCCGGCGACACCATTGAGCTGACGCTGCGCTTTGACAGCGAACGCGGCAAATTGCATTTTGCCTACCGCAACGCCAGTGCCGCCTGCTCCAGTGGCCGCATCGTGCTGGAGGGAGATGCCATCGCGAGCATGCTCGCGCCTACCAAGGAAGGGGGCTCCCCCCATGCATAACCCCTGCGCCGTGATCCCGGTTTTTAACCATGAAACAGCAGTGCCCGCCGTGGTCGATGCGTTGCTGAGCGCAGGCCTGCCCTGCGTATTGGTGGACGACGCCAGCAGCCCGGCCTGCAGCGCTGTACTTGAACAACTGGCCCAACGCGATCAGGTGTTTTTGATCCGTTTGGCGGTCAACCAAGGCAAAGGCGGCGCCGTGATGGCCGGGCTGCGCGAAGCTGCACGACTGGGCTTCACCCACGCTCTGCAAGTGGACGCTGATGGCCAACACGACTTACGCGACGTCGCGACGTTTTTACAAGTCTCGCAGCTCAACCCCCAAGCCCTGATTTGCGGTTATCCACAGTACGACGCCAGCGTGCCCAAAGGCCGTTTGTATGCGCGCTACCTCACCCACGTTTGGGTATGGATCAACAGCCTGTCGCTGCAAATTCCCGACTCGATGTGCGGCTTTCGGGTGTACCCGCTGCCCCCGACGCTCGCCTTGATCAACTCGGTCAAGCTGGGCAAACGCATGGACTTCGATCCCGAGATTCTGGTGCGTTTGGCGTGGCGCAATCAGCCAATGCGCTGGCTGCCCACCAAAGTGCATTACCCCCAGGATGGCCTGTCACACTTTCGTTTGTTCCATGACAACGCGCTGATTAGCGGCATGCACACCAAACTGTTTTTTGGCATGTTGGTGCGCTTGCCGACCATTCTCTGGAGGCGCTGGCAAGCATGAGTGAGCCCCAACAGCATTGGGCTGACCACAAGGAGCGCGGCAGTTTTTGGCTGATGAAGCTCACCGCTTTTGGCGTCAAAGTCCTGGGCCGACGCCTACTCACGCCAGTGTTGTACGCCATCGTGCTGTACTTCTTTTTGTTCGGCGGCCGCGCCCGACGCAGCATCTGGCAGTACCAGCAACGGCTGGCCGACTGGAGCGGGCAAAGCACATTGCGCCCTACCCGCTGGCGCGTGTTCGGGCAGTTCATGGCCTTTGCCGATGCCTTGCTCGACAAACTCGACGTATGGAACGGCCGCCTCAAACTTCAGGACATCGAAATCGTTGACCCGGCGGGCCTGCGCAATCAACTGCGCGGCGAACGCGGGCAAATGCTAGTGGGTGCCCATCTGGGCAACCTTGAGGTATGCCGCGCGCTGGCTGAGCTGGGTGAAAAAGTCACCATGAACGTGTTGGTTCACACCAAACACGCCGAGCAGTTCAATCGCCTGCTGGGCGAAGCTGGGGCCAGTAACTTACGACTGATTCAAGTCAGCGAACTCAACCCTGGCGTGATGCTGCAATTGAGCCAACGCCTTGAAAACGGCGAGTGGCTGGCGATTGCCGGTGACCGTGTACCGCTGCATGGCGGGCGCAATGTGCGGGTAGATTTTCTCGGCCATGCGGCGGCGTTCCCACAAGGCCCGTGGCTGTTGGCGGGGCTGCTCAAATGCCCGGTCAATTTACTGTTTTGTTTGAAGCGCCAAGGCCATTATCACGTGATCCTCGAACCCTTCGCCGACGCTGTTATATGGCGTCGCAGCGACCGCGAGCAGGTGATCGCCCAATGGACAACACGCTACGCCGAGCGTCTGGGGCATTACTGCCTTCAAGCACCCCAACAATGGTTTAACTTTTACCCTTTCTGGAAGACCGATGACGACGCATCCGCATGAGCCAGTAACCTTCGGCCAACCCCCTTTGCGCATTGAAGACGTGCTGGCCTTGGCCAATCGTCAAGTGCCAACACAGCTGCAAGACGATGCTCAATACCGCGAGCGCATCGCCAAGGGCGCACGTTTTCTGGACTCGCTGCTGGACAAGGAAGGCGTGATCTACGGCGTGACCACCGGCTACGGTGATTCATGTGTAGTGGCAGTGCCGCTGGAACACGTCGAAGCCCTGCCGCGTCACCTTTACACCTTTCACGGCTGCGGGTTGGGCAAGTTGCTCGACGCCCAAGCCACCCGCGCCGTACTCGCCGCCCGTTTGCAGTCGCTGTGCCACGGTGTTTCAGGAGTGCGCATTGAGTTGCTGGAGCGCCTGCACGCTTTCATCGCCCACGACGTGTTGCCGCTGATTCCCGAAGAAGGCT
Organism: Pseudomonas sp. E315; assembly: GCF_055406205.1. Lineage (NCBI taxonomy): Bacteria > Pseudomonadati > Pseudomonadota > Gammaproteobacteria > Pseudomonadales > Pseudomonadaceae > Pseudomonas > Pseudomonas sp. E315. The sequence goes on from NZ_JBUZPJ010000006.1 coordinate 153,108, forward strand.
CGGTTGGCGCCAGCGGCGACCTCACGCCGCTGTCCTACGTGGCTGCAACCTTGTCGGGCGAGCGCGAAGTGCTGTTCAAAGGCGAGCGTCGCTTTGCCGCTGACGTACATCGCGAACTGGGCTGGACGCCTCTGGTGCTGCGCCCTAAAGAAGCGCTGGCACTGATGAACGGCACCGCCGTCATGACCGGCCTCGCCTGTCTGGCCTATGCCCGCGCCGACTATCTGCTCAAGCTCGCCACCCGCATTACCGCGCTCAACGTGGTTGCACTGCAAGGCAACCCGGAACACTTCGACGAGCGTTTGTTTGCCGCCAAACCCCATCCGGGGCAAATGCAGGTTGCTGCCTGGATTCGGGAAGACTTGGCCATCGACGCACCGACCGCGCCGTTGCATCGCCTGCAAGACCGCTACTCGCTGCGCTGCGCCCCCCACGTGCTGGGCGTGTTGGCTGATAGCCTGAACTGGCTGCGCGGGTTTATCGAAATCGAACTCAACAGTGCCAACGACAACCCCATCATCGACGCCGAACAAGAACGTGTGCTGCATGGTGGGCACTTCTACGGCGGCCATATTGCCTTCGCGATGGACAGCCTGAAAACGCTGGTGGCCAACGTTGCCGACCTGCTCGACCGCCAGCTCGCGTTACTGGTAGACGTGCGTTACAACCACGGGTTGCCAAGCAACCTGTCGGGCGCAACAGCTGAGCGCGCGATGCTCAACCACGGCTTCAAAGCGGTACAAATCGGCACCAGCGCCTGGACCGCCGAAGCCCTGAAAAACACCATGCCTGCCAGCGTGTTTTCACGCTCCACCGAGTGCCATAACCAAGACAAAGTGAGCATGGGCACCATCGCCGCCCGCGATGCCATTCGCGTGTTGGAGCTGACCGAACAAGTGGCCGCCGCCGCGTTGCTGGCCGCAAATCAGGGCGTGTGGTTGCGCAGCCGCGCCGAAGACGCACGACCACTGCCGCCTGCGCTGGCCGCCATGCACGCCGAACTGGCCAAAGACTTCCCGCCGGTAGTTGAAGACCGCGCCCTCGAAGCCGAGCTGCGTTTGTGCCTGAGCCGCATTGCTGAGCAACATTGGAGGCTGCATGCGTAGCAAAGGCGTAATGCACGTTGATACCGAAGTGTTGGTGCCGTTTTTCGACATCGACACCATGCACGTGGTGTGGCACGGGCATTACGTCAAATACCTGGAAGTGGCTCGCTGCGCGCTGCTCGACCACATCGGCCACAACTACACGCAGATGCTCGACGCGGGCTACGCGTGGCCAGTGATCGACATGCAACTGCGCTACGTGCGCGGCGCAACCTTCGGCCAACGGATAAACGTGCGCGCCAGCCTCGTGGAATGGGAAAACCGCCTGAAAATCACCTACCTGATCACCGATCTGGCCAGCGGCGAGCGCCTGACCCGCGCCTGCACCGTACAAGTAGCAGTCGAAATCGCCAGCCGCGAAATGCAGCTGGCCTCGCCTAAATGCTTCACCGATGCCGTCGCCAAGGTACTGCCATGAACCTGTTTGCCCGATTTTGTAGTCGCTGCCAAAGGCTGCGATTGAGCCCAAAGGGCTCTCGTTTTGCCAAGAACGAAGGTCCTGCGGCCCTTATCGCAGCCTTCGGCAGCAACTACAGGGGATTCGCGTTCACCCTGCTGCTCGGCTTTTCCTCGTTCGCTCATGCTTTCGACTTGCAGCAACTCAGCCAACAACTGGCCAAGCCGCAAGTCATCCACGGTCAGTTCATTCAGGAAAAACACCTGCGCGCCTTGCCCCAGCCGCTGACCAGCACCGGCACCTTTGTGCTGGCCAAAGATCACGGCCTGCTCTGGCAGTTGAAAACCCCGCTGCAACAGGATTACCGCATCACTGCGCAGGGCATTGCCCGTCGCAATGGCAGTGAGTGGCAGATGCTGCCCGGCAAAAGCGCAGGCGCAGAGCAAAACCGGCTGTTTCTGGCGGTGCTGCAAGGCGACAGCAGCGGCTTGCAGCGGGACTTCGACTTGCAACTACAAGGCCAAAGCAACGCTTGGACGCTCACCCTGACCCCGCGCTCGCTGCTGCTCAAGCAGGTGTTTAATCAAATCAACATCACCGGCGGGCAATTGGTGCAGCGCATTGAACTGCAAGAAACCCAAGGCGACAGCACGTTGCTCAAGATGCAGAACAGCGTCAGCAACCAACCGTTGAGTGACGCGGAGCAACACGACTTTGCGCAGTGAACGCTGGTTGCCCCGAGGCTTTTTAATTGTGTTACTGGCCGTACTCGCCGTGGCCGGCTGGCAATGGCGCAATGGCGCGCCGCTGTCAGCGAACCTGATGGAGCTGGTGCCCGGCGAGTCGCCAGACGCATTGGAGCTGAGCGCCGAGCAACGCATGCAAGAGCCGCTAAACCGCGAAATGCTGGTGCTGGTGGGCAGCGCTGATCGCCAACAAGCCATCGCTACCGCTCAACATGTGGGCGAGCAATGGCAAGCCAGCGGCCTGTTTGAAAAAGTGCAGTGGAACCTGCAAGCCGACTTGCCTGCCCTACGCGAACAACTGCTGCGCGGGCGGCTGGCGATGCTGTCAGAAACCGACCGCATGCAACTGATTGAACACCCCGACGCGTTTATCCAACAACGCGTGCAAGCGTTGTTTGATCCCTTCACAGGTTTCAGTCTGGTGCCGAGCCAGGACGACTGGCTGGGCCTTACCGGGCGCATCCAAAACAGCCAGCCACAACGCGGCGCTGTGCAACTGGATATCGGCAGTGGCGCGCTCATTGCCGATGCCGATAGCAAAAGCTGGGTGCTGCTGCGTGCGCGCACCCAAGGCAATGCCTTCGACATGAAGCTGCCGCTGCAAGTGGCCGAGCTTTTACGTCAAAGTCGCGAACAGGCGGCCGCACATAACGTTCAATTGTTGGCAGCCAGCGGTTTGCTGTACGCCGCCAGTGGTCAGCAACAAGCCACACGTGAAATCACGTGGGTGGGCGGCGGTGCCACCGTGGGTATCTTGCTGCTGTTGCTGCTGGCCTTCCGACGCTGGCGAGTATTGCTGGCCTTTTTGCCCGTGCTGGTGGGCATGCTGTTTGGCGCAGTCGCCTGCGTCGCCTTTTTTGGCAGCATGCACGTCATGACGCTGGTGCTGGGCTCCAGCCTGATCGGCGTGGCAGTCGATTACCCGCTGCATTACCTGTCCAAGAGCTGGAGCCTCAACCCTTGGCGCAGTTGGCCAGCGTTGCGTTTGACCTTGCCCGGTTTGAGCCTGAGCCTGGCCACCAGTTGCATCGGTTATCTGGCCTTGGCCTTTACGCCGTTTCCGGCACTCACCCAAATCGCCATTTTCTCTGCGGCGGGTTTGGTCGGCGCTTACTTGAGCGCTGTTTGCCTGCTGCCCGCGTTGCTCAAGGGGGTGGAACTGCGCCCTACGCAATGGCCATTGAGCGTCGCGCAACACCTGCTCGATGTGCGTGAGGCGCTGCTGAAAAAAGTCCCGACACCAGCTTTGTTGGCGGTGCTGTTGGCTTTTTGCGCAGCCGGTTTGTGGCAACTGACCAGTAAAAACGACATTCGCCAGTGGGTCGGCGCACCACCACAACTGATGGCCGAAGCACAGGCCATTGCGCGAATCACGGGCTACCAACCCACCAGCCAATTTTTTTTAGTGCGAGCGGACAACGAGCAGCAATTGCTGGAACGCCAGACCGCCCTCAGCGAACGCCTCGATCAGTTGATCAATATGGGCAAGCTGCAAGGCTATTTGGCGCTAAACCAATTGGTCAGCCAGCCCGCCGATCAACAACGCCTGCGCGCAGCCTTGAACCAGCTGCCGCAACATTGGCAACCCTTGCTGGCGCTGGGCGTGCCCGAACCCGCACTTCGTGCCGAGCTGGCCCAACTGCAAGCCTTGCCTGAGCAACGTATCGAAGACGCTTTGGTGGGGCCGTTGGCCGAGCCTTGGCGCGCCTTGTGGCTGGGCAAAAATGAAGCGGGCGTGGCGGCAATGGTGAGCCTGCAAGGGCTGAACAACGCCAACCTGTTGCGGGTGCAAGCTCAAGACTTGCCCGGCGTACAGCTGGTGGATCGCTTGGGGGATTTGAACAAGGTGTTTGCGGCCACTCAAATCAGTGCGGCGCAGTTGAAGCTGTTGTCCTGTGTGTTGATCGTGTTGTTGCTGATTGCGCCATTTGGCTTTGGCGGCGCACTGCGGATTGTGGCCCTGCCGTTGCTGGCCGCGCTGTGCAGCCTGGCCAGCCTTGGCTGGTTAGGACAGCCACTGACGCTGTTTAGCTTGTTTGGCTTGTTATTGGTGACCGCCATCAGCGTCGACTACGCGATTTTGATGCGCGAGCAAATCGGTGGTGCGGCTGTCAGCCTGCTTGGCACTCTGCTGGCGGCGCTGACAACGTGGCTGTCGTTTGGCCTGCTGGCCGTGTCGAGCACGCCTGCGGTGAGTAACTTCGGTCTGTCGGTGAGTTTGGGGCTGGCGTTCAGCTTTATCCTCGCGCCGTGGGCGGGCAAGCAGGTACACCGCTCATGATGACGCTGGTGTTTTGGCTGCTGGCCTTGGCCCTGTTTGCACTGGCGACACGTGTGGGCCGCTATTTTGGCGTCATTCCCATTGTCAGCCAGTTGCTGCTGGCATCCATTGGCCTGCCGTTGCTTATGCTGCTGTGGATAGAGCCGCACTGGCAGCTCACCGGCGCGCAGCTTGTCGCACCGACGTGGCTTAAAAGCCTGTACAGCCTGAGTTTCGCTCTGTTGCTGGGGCACATTTTGAGTGACGTGATCGACCTGCGACTGGATCGCCAAAGTCTGAAAATCGCCCTGCCCAGTTTTGCCGTGCCGTTTGCTTGTGGGCTGGCCTGTGCCGTGTGGCTGCTGCCCGAACAACCGTGGTTGAGTTCGCTGGCCATCGGATTGGTGTTTGCCATCACGGCCATCCCAGTGCTGTACCTGTACTTGCGCCACATCGACTACCCGCCCGCCGCCACTCGACGTCTAGTGCAAAGCGCAATTGTGATTGATCTGACCTGCTGGAGCCTCTTCGGTCTGGCGCAAGGCACGCTAGACCTCAACAGCCTGTTGCTGCCCATGGCCGGGGCTTTGCTGCCGTTGCTGCTGCGGGTTCTGCGTATTCGTGAGCCGCTGTGCTACAGCCTGCTGTTTTTCGCCTTACTGGTGGTGGCCGAGCATTACCACCTTAATGCGCTGATATTCGGTGTCGGTTATTTGGTGTGCATGGCGTGGCTCAAGGTACCGCTGGTGATGCCGTTAAAGTCAGCCTGGCTTGTACGTTTGCAAACCACGATTGCGATCCCGTTGCTGCTCACGTTCGGCATTGTGCAAATCAACGTGCACAGCGTGCTAAGCGACATCAGCGTGCTGCAATTGAGCGCATTGCTGGTGTTGCCAGTGGTCAGCAAAATGCTCGGCAACTGGCTCGGGTTGAGCTGGGCCACACCGTCGTTTGTGGGCGCCAGTAAATGGCGCGAAAGCCTGTTACTGAATATTCGCGGGTTGAGTGAAATCGTGTTCCTCAACTTGTTGCTGCAACAACACCTCATTAGCCCCGCGCTGTACTTCGCGCTGATGCTGATGGGGTTGATCGCCACCCTATTACCCGCGCTGGCGGGCATGAACAAACCCCCAGTGAAGTCTGCCGTAGTCCCCGGCAAGGAGCCTCTGTGTCAGTAGTAGAAATGGAACGTCGTCAGGTTGTGGTCATTGGTGCTGGGCCGTCTGGCGCCATTGCGGCAGCGTTGCTCAAACGTAAAGGCCACGATGTATTGATCATTGAACGCCAGCACTTCCCGCGCTTCTCCATTGGTGAAAGCCTGCTCTCGCATTGCATCGACTTCCTCGAAGAGGCCGGCATGCTTGAAGCCGTGCAAGCGGCCGGGTTCCAGGTCAAAAATGGCGCGGCCTTCGCTTGGGGCGAGCAGTACAGCGCCTTCGATTTTGGCGACACCTTCAGCAATGGCAAGCCGACCACCTTTCAGGTGCAACGCGCCGACTTCGACAAGCTGCTGGCCGATCAGGCCGCGCTGCAAGGGGTCGAGATTCGCTACGGCCAAACCGTCATCGCCACCGATGTTGAGCGAGCCAAACCGCTGCTTGAGGTTGAACGCGAAGATGGCAGCCGGTATCAGGTCGAAACCGACTTTATTCTCGATGCCAGCGGCTATGGCCGTGTGCTGCCGCGCCTGCTTGATCTGGAGGCACCGTCAAATTTCCCGGTGCGCCAAGCGGTGTTCACCCACGTTGAAGACCGCATTGATTGCGAAGGCTTCGACCGCAACAAAATTTTGGTCACCACCCACCCGACCCACCGCGACATCTGGTTCTGGAGCATTCCGTTCAGCAATGGCCGGTGCTCGGTGGGTGTGGTCGCGGCAGCGGAGCATTTCGAGGGCCGCAGCGAAAACCTCGACGAACGCCTGCGCAGCTTTATCGACGAAACCCCAAGCCTGCAACGCGTGCTGGCCAATGCAGTGTGGGACACCCCGGCCCGCACCATCGGCGGTTACTCGGCCAATGTCAAAACCCTGCACGGCCCGGGTTTTGCGCTGCTGGGCAATGCGGCTGAGTTTCTGGACCCTGTGTTTTCGTCAGGCGTGACCATCGCCATGCGCTCAGCCAGCATGGCCGCGGGCGTGCTGCATCGTCAGTTGCAAGGCGAAGCCGTGGACTGGCAAACCGAGTTCGCCGAGCCCCTTAAACGCGGGGTTGATACCTTCCGCTGCTACGTCGAAGGCTGGTACGCCGGCACCTTTCAGGACGTCATCTTCCACCCCGGTAGCTCGCCACAAATTCGCCGCATGATCAGCTCGATTCTGGCCGGCTATGCCTGGGATGAACGTAACCCATTTGTCAGCGAACCCAAGCGCCGTTTGCGCATGCTGTCGGACATTTGCGCCACGGAGCCTGCATGAAACCTCTGAGCGATACCTACGTCGAAGAAACCCGCTTCGGGTTTTGGTTCTTGCGCAGCCACACCTGGCAGCACCATGTGTTGCGAGTGGCAATCAACGACCTGCGCAGTCTATTCAGTGAAGCGTTGCCGTCTGCGCCGGTGATCCTCGACGCAGGTTGCGGCCAGGGCAAGTCGTTTCAGTACCTGCAAAAAACCTTCGCCCCACAGCGTTTAATCGGCCTCGACGCCGACCCGCTGAGCCTGACCCTGAGCCGTGAAGAAGCCAAACGCCAAGGCATCGACATTGAGTTGATTGGCAGCGATTGCGCAGAGCTGAACGTGCCCGATGCCAGCGTCGACATCCTGTTTTGCCACCAGACATTCCACCATTTGGTGCAGCAAGACCGTGCGTTGGCCGAGTTTTATCGCGTGCTCAAGCCGGGCGGCTACTTGCTGTTTGCCGAGTCCACCGAAGCCTACATCGACACGTGGGTGATCCGCTGGTTGTTCCGCCACCCCATGCACGTGCAAAAAAGCGCGGCGCAATACCTTGAGATGATCCGCGATCAAGGTTTTGAATTTGAGCCGAAAAACGTGTCGTACCCGTACCTGTGGTGGAGCCGTTCCAAAGACTTCGGCCTGCTGGAGCGCTTTGGCCTGCGACGTGCAAAACCGGTGGGCCAGCGTGAAGAAACGTTGGTCAACGTGGTAGCGCGTAAACCCCTGCACGGTAATCAGCAATGACAAACCCAATCCCCGTAGGAGCTGCCGCAGGCTGCGATATGGGCCGAAGGATCTTCTTCAACATGGGCCTGCTGCGCAGACCATCGCAGCCTGCGGCAACTCCTACAGGGTTCTGCGCAACTCTTTGGATACTCATGTTCCTGTTGCTCAGCGGCTGCGCCAGCTTGCCGTTGCCTAAACACACTCCAACGCTGGCGTTACCGATGCAGTTGCATGTCCAGCGTATAAAGGGTGATCAGCGTCAGGATTGGTTACTGGTCATTCAGCAAGAAGATGCCGGGCTGCGCTGGTCGTTGATGGACCCATTAGGTATTCCGCAAGCACGCCAACAGTTGCAGGACGGTCGTTGGCACGCCGATGGTCTGCTGCCACCCAATCCTGAAGCCCGCGAGTTGTTCGCCGCACTGCTGTTTGCGCTCACCCCGCAACACGAGTTGAAGCGAAATTATCCACAGGCCAAATTCGAGTCCAATGTGCGCGTACTGCCTGCGCGCTGGCAGATTCAATACGACCAGCCGCAGGTGTTTCGCATCAACATGCGGGGCGATCTGGATTACGACATCAGCCCGCTCAACACCGAGGCGGCGCCATGACGGCTTACCTGAATGCTTTGGGCGTCATCTGCTCGCTGGGCCGCGGCGCCAAAGAGGTCGCGCGCACTTTGTTTGCCGGTGATTGTTCGGGTATGCAGCGCCAAAGCGGCTGGGTGCCGGAGCGCTCGGTCACTGTCGGTGCCGTAAAGGGTGAACTGGCAACAATCGCGCCTGAACTCACTCAACAAAGCAGCCGTAACAATCAGTTGCTGCTTGAAGCCGCGTTGCAAGTGCGTAACGAAATCGATCAAGCGATTAAGACCTTTGGCCCTGAGCGCATCGCCATTGTGCTGGGCACCAGCACTTCGGGCATTGATGAAGCCAGCCGTGGCATCGCCCACTACTTGCACAAACAGCAGTTCCCCAGCGAATACGACTACCGCCAGCAAGAACTCAGTGCCCCGGCCACGTTTATGGCCGAGTGGTTGGGCATCACCGGCCCGACCTATGTGATCTCGACCGCCTGCACCTCCAGTGCCCGTGCGTTGATGAGCGCCCAGCGCCTGCTGGACATGAACCTATGCGACGTGGTGCTGTGCGGCGGTGTCGACAGTTTGTGCAAGCTGACGCTTAACGGCTTTTCGGCCCTTGAAGCGGTGTCCGACGAGCGCTGCAACCCGTTTTCAGCCAACCGCCACGGCATCAATATTGGTGAGGCCGCGGTGCTGTTTGTGATGAGCAAACAACCAAGCAGCGCCCATGCCATCGCCTTGCTGGGTGCGGGTGCAAGCTCGGACGCACATCATATTTCGGCCCCGGAACCCTCGGGGCGCGGCGCAGCTCAAGCCATGCACAGCGCCTTGAAGCGTGCGGGTTTACAGGCCAGCGATATCGGCTACCTGAACCTTCATGGCACGGCCACCCAACATAACGATGCAATGGAAAGCCAGGCAGTGGCACGGGTGTTCCCCAACGGCGTACCCTGCTCGTCGACCAAACCCATGACCGGCCACACCCTCGGTGCAGCAGGCGCGCTGGAAGCCGCGTTTTGCTGGCTGAGCCTGACCCACGGCAACGCGTTGGCGCCCCATGTCTGGGATGGCCAAGCCGACCCGGCACTGCCCGCGTTAAGTTGGGTCACGCCCGGCCAAACCTTGGCCCTCACCCCTCAACGCTGCCTGATGAGCAACTCGTTTGCTTTCGGTGGCAACAACGTCAGCCTGATTATCGGAGACGCCCCATGATTGATTGGCCGCTCGCCGAACTACTGCCCCACGCTGGCGACATGATCCTCATTGATCATGTGCTGGCGTTTGATGAAGAACAGATTAAAACCAGCCTCACTGTGCGCGCAGGCGGCTTGTTCAATCGCGAAGACGGCAGCTTGCCCGCGTGGGTTGGCGTCGAGTTGATGGCGCAAAGTGTGGCGGCTTACGCCGGTTGCCGCGCCCGCCTGCAAGGCAACCCCGTGGTGCTGGGCTTTTTGCTGGGCACGCGCAAATTTGAATGCAACGTCGAACACTTCCCTCTGGGTGCGCAGCTGCACATCCATGCCTTGCGCTCGCTGGAAGACGATAACGGCATGGGCGTTTTTGAGTGTCATCTCACTGGCCCCGACATCCACGCCACCGCCCGTCTGAACGTGTTCCGTCCGCCTCAGGCTGAAAACTACCTTGCTCAAGCTTCCCAGGAGACCCGCCATGACTGAGTCCATTTTGGTCACAGGCTCTAGCCGTGGCATCGGCCGCGCCATCGCGTTGCGTTTGGCGCAAGCCGGTTTTGATCTGGTGCTGCATTGCCGTAGCGGCCGCCATGAAGCCGACGCCGTGATGGCTCAAGTGCACGCACTGGGGCGCAACGCTCGCGTGTTGCAGTTTGACGTGTCGCAGCGAGATCAATGCAAAGCCATTCTTGAGGCCGACGTTGAAGCACACGGCGCCTATTACGGCGTGGTACTCAACGCCGGGTTAACCCGCGATGGCGCGTTCCCGGCCTTGAGCGAGGACGATTGGGACGTGGTCATGCGCACCAACCTCGATGGTTTTTACAACGTGCTGCACCCGGTAATGATGCCGATGATCCGTCGTCGCCAAGCCGGGCGCATTGTGTGCATCACCTCGGTGTCAGGCCTGATCGGCAATCGCGGCCAAGTCAATTACAGCGCGTCAAAGGCAGGCTTGATCGGCGCTGCAAAAGCGTTGGCCATTGAACTGGGCAAACGCAAAATCACCGTTAACTGCGTCGCGCCGGGCCTGATCGACACGGCCATGCTCGACGAAAACGTCCCGGTAGAAGAATTAATGAAAATGATCCCCGCCCAACGCATGGGCACCCCGGAAGAAGTCGCAGGCGCGGTTAACTTTTTGATGTCCGCTGAAGCCGGCTACATCACCCGCCAAGTGCTGGCGGTTAATGGAGGCTTGTGCTGATGAAACGCGTTGTCGTCACCGGTATGGCCGGTATTACCTCGCTGGGCAGCGACTGGGCCAGTATTGAGGCCAACTTTGTAGCGGGCCGCAGCGGCATTCGGCGCATGGACGAGTGGGATCGGTTTACCGAACTCAACACCCGTCTGGCCGGGCCGATTGATGACTTTGCCGTGCCCACGCACTGGACGCGCAAGCAACTGCGCAGCATGGGACGCGTGTCTCGGCTAGCCGTCGGCGCCGCAGAACAAGCGCTGCAAGACGCCGGTTTGCTGGGCAACGAGATCATTCGCGATGGCCGCATGGGTGTCGCATGTGGCTCGTCCACCGGCAGCACTGACGAGATCAAAGCGTTCGGCAACATGCTGCTCAACTCAGTCGCCGAAGGCCTGAACGCCAACAGCTACGTGCGCATGATGCCGCACACCACGGCAGCCAATATCAGCATCTTTTTTGGCCTCACCGGGCGTTTGATTCCGACCTCCAGCGCCTGCACCAGCGGCAGCCAAGGCATCGGCTACGCCTACGAAGCCATCAAGTTTGGTCGCCTGCCCTTGATGCTCGCCGGTGGCGCCGAAGAGCTTTGCCCCACCGAAGCGATGGTGTTCGACGCCCTGTACGCCACCAGCCTGAAAAACGACGCCCCGCAGACCAGCCCGCGCCCTTACGACAATGGCCGGGATGGCTTAGTGATTGGTGAAGGCGGCGGCATGTTGGTGCTCGAAGAGCTGGAGCACGCCTTGGCACGTGGTGCGCATATTCATGCTGAAATCGTTGGCTTTGGCAGTAACGCTGACGGCCAACACACCACCCGCCCAGAAGTGCGCACCATGCGCCGGGCAATGGAACTGGCCTTAGAAGACGCGGGCATCAATGCGCAAGCCATCGGCTACGTAAACGGCCACGGCACCGCCACCGAACAAGGCGATATCGCTGAAACCCTGGCCACCAGCGAACTGTTCGGCAAGCACATGCCCATCAGCTCGCAGAAAAGCTTTTTGGGCCACACGTTGGGCGCATGCGGGGCTCTGGAGTCGTGGTTTTGCATCGAAATGATGAACCGCGATCGGTACGTGCACACCCTCAACCTGGACGAAGTTGACCCTCGTTGTGGCGAGCTGGACTACCTGCGCGGCGAGTTCCGACACATGCACAACGATTACGTGATGAACAACAACTTTGCCTTTGGCGGGGTTAACACCTCACTGATTTTCCGTCGCTGGTCGTAAGGCACAAACAGGCACAAACAGAAAACAGAAAACAGAAAACAGAACACGCCATTTCAGAAACCTCTCACTTTCAGCGCTTGAGCTTCGCGCTAGGGTCAATGCCCCCGACGCATCGGGGGCATCCCAAGGAAGAGTGAACCATGACTGCTGTTCAGCAGTTGTCAGACCCTCACAACATAATCTCCTTGATTAGCATCCACAGTGGCCAGATGAATTTGTGCACGCACTAAGTCTTTGGGTTAATACTCGATATAAGCGATGCCAGTTAACATGACATCAGTCATTTAAACCATAAACTTGAAGCTCAACTTTTAGCCTCATAGCCAACATTAAGTCAAGTTATAGCAAAATAGAATGAACCAGTGATAGCCACAAGCCAAAATATGTCTAAACTTAAGTTACAACCAACACTTGATATATAACATCAAAATAGCTGAGGTTTTTATGAGTTCAACATTATATGTGGGCAACCTTGAGCCTTCTACCACAATAGAGGATCTAGGGTCATTATTCACCAATTACGGTGACGTTGAAAATATAAATATTGTTGAGGACAGGGAAACAGGTCGACCCAAAGGATTTGGATTCGTAAAATTTACTGATAACGACGCAGCGGATAAAGCTATCGCGGCCTTGAATGGATCGAATTTCAAAAACAGAGTCCTCCGCGTCAATATTGCGCAGACTCGCTCTACCCAGTGAAGTCCGACTCTTATCACACACAAGTGGACAAAATGGTGCCAAAAAAATTAAGTAAATCGTCGTACCAACAATTCAAACGGCTATTTATAAATATAAGTATCCCTAATACGAAGACCTAACTCGCCACAACGTAGTGATTAGTCGATAACGGCGTTACGACAAGCTCGAGAAAAATAGCAATTAGCAGAAACTCTCACTTTCGCGGGGTTAACACCTCACTGATTTTCCGTCGCTGGTCGTAAGGTACAAACAGGCACAAACAGAAAACAGAACACGCCATTTCAGAAACCTCTCACTTTCAGCGCTTGAGCTTCGCGCTAGGGTCAATGCCCCCGACGCATCGGGGGCATCCCAAGGAAGAGTGAACCATGACAAAAAAGGCAGTTATTTTTTTCAGCGGTGGGCAAAATAACGTTATTCCTCCTTACTTAACTCAGGCAGCAAGCGTCCCAGCGGCATAGCGCTTAAATAATGCTCTTGCACCATAGGCAGGCAATACATTAAATACAGCGAAGCACATTTTTATAGCGATCTGAACATAAATTAAATTTAATATTTCAGCTGTTGCCATCACTCCATAAAACGCAACAAAGCAAAAAATAAAACTATCTATCATCACTGCGAAACACGAACTTAAAAATACACGCAAAAACAAAAATCGCGAATTAGTTAACTCTTTTATTTTATTCAGAAGATAAGAATTCATATATTCAGAAAAAATAAAGGACACCGACGAAGCTACCAACACCGATGATACATTTGTCATAATCTCATCATAGGGAACATTAAATCTCCAACCTGCCACCCCAGGAAGATAACTTGTTGCGCTCAGCAACATAATCACTAAAGCATTACTTGCAAACGCAAACAATATAGCCCTTCGCGCAAGTCTAACGCCATAAAACTCATTCAAAAGATCGACTATCAGAAATGTAAACGAATAGAGAAATACTCCAGGCGTCACAACAACATCAAAAAACTTTATGTAGACCAGTTTTGTAGCTGCAATATTCGCGAAGATATAGAGTGCAAAGAGCAGTAAATTTAGACCAACATAGACCATCCACGACGTTTCGTGCCTATCAGTTATTTCATAGGCCGTATGCGCAGCGCCATGCGAATAAAACTTCCGATATATATTCTTCAACTCAACCTTACTTAAGTCCTCCAACATCTCACTTTTCAACAGATCACTTAGTTTTATTTTGACAACCTTACCCGTAGAGATAACCATAATAATGGCGAGGTTTTTCCTATTTTCAAAACCCAACAATTTGTATTTTTTGTTTTCTACCTCACCATTATCGGTCATTAAAATCGCTCCTCCAATATTTCTCCGACAACACAAAAAACATCCGACTCCACCGGCGCCCCATTTACAACAAACAACTTTTTCGTAATTTTATCGTAGACTAAAACTTCTCTACCGCTGTTTGATAAGCCCTTTTTAACTATTAACAGATCGCCAGATTCGTTTGCGCCACTAATTTCGTTCTCTAAAAGCACACCTATCAAATTGCAGGCCGTACCAAAATAATAAGTGAGTGGATACATAGTTGATAACTCACCAATCCTTTTGTTCATACTTTGGATAAGCTGACTCTCTTTAATAATAGGAACCGCCGCCGGATTCATGTTCCCCTGAAAGGAAATACTACTTTCTATTATTTCCCTCTCTTCAAAATCAACACTTTCTATCTCTTTGTAAGACACGCCAAAGAAATCAGATATCTTACGAATCGTAGACTGTTGAACATTAACGACCTTGCCTTCCAGAATGTTATATATAGTCGTCCTCGTTAAGCCGCTGGCACTGCATAAAGACAACTGCGTCTCCCCGCGACTTCTAATAAGGTACTTTATATTGTTTTTTAAATTTTCCGCCCTTTCTTTTTTATGCACCATACATTCACCCCCTGTGTTTATTCACAAACAACCGCGCACACCAGACAAGTTACCCCACATTTTTCCTTGCAAGACCAGCACCACAGCTCAACACCATACAAAACACACTACTAACGAACACGCAAAAGAAGACTGACGTAATACAAAAATACAGGAAGCCTCTTTCAGCCCTAGAAATAATTCCTACGGCAATTTGGAAGTATTTAACTTTTACCACAACCCAATACCTCGCTGCATGAACCGACATGAAGCGCAGGAGCACTGTATTGCGCAAAAAATAAACACCCCCACAACTATTAATCATTTAAATATGCACATGTTTAATAACATGACCAATTAAACAAAATTTTATATTAATAATTCACCTACCGTCTAAAGCCGCGTAAAGTACTCATCAACTCCAAACTAACAGTGATAGCTTGGAGCCATTCCAACTTTACAGGGAGATACTTCATGGAAAAGAACCCTCACCCATTTGAAATCGCCAGCCCTAATAGCTGCCGAACAATTTCAACCATCAGAAGTCGCCACCCCCTCTTAAAAGCCTATCCAACGGGCTGGCTAAAGCTCCACCCAACAACACTCGCTAAATAGTCGCGTTATTTAACCAAGAGGAAGTTAGTTATGAATCGATATATGCCTATCACGGGTATCGACTGCAATATTGCATCGTTGCTGATCGACACTGAAGCACCGCTGGACGTCTTGCACGAAACAGCAGCCTACCGGATCCGCACTGCGACTCAGCTTCTCGAAAATCTGGCATTTAACGAGGGGGCTTATAGCGAGCTGGCGCGGGTGCTGGTGACGTCGTTACGCGATGGTTGTGACTTGCTGGATGTGGTCGGGCGACGATTACAGACGCAGGCTTGCGCGTAAAAAGTGGGTCGATCTCAAAGAGGTCGACCCACTTTGTAACAAGTTCGGGCAAAATGCACAGCCAATGCGTCATGAACATCACTTTCGCCTTTGACGGGATCAACACTTGGTTGATTTTGCGTCGCTGGCCGCAACACTTTTGGAGCCAATGGAATGTCTTACCTGTTGCGCGGCGCCCTGATTGCGCTTGCTTTGCTGACCACCGTTTCGTGCAGCAGTAAACGCCTGTTTACACCCGATCGCACACTGCATGCCTCGATCCAGACCGATCGTGCGCAGATGCAGCAAGCCATCGTCAAAACTCTGGTTGCTCGCCAATGGACGGTGCAAAAAATCACCCCCGAATTGGTACAAGCCCAGATCACGGTGCGCGGCCAATACCATGCCGAAATCGACATTCCATACAGCGCCAATCATTACCGTATTCAGTACCGCGCCAGCAGCGGGCTGGACTACAAAGACGGCAAGATTCACAAGAACTACATCCGCTGGGTGCGCCTGCTGGATCGGGGCATCGTGCGTGAATTGAAAGACAACCAGAACGAACGCACAGCCCAACAGCTGTCCGAGTCGGCACTGGCAAAACCGCTGTAACCCTGCACTTTTCGTCGTCAAGGAGACTTCAAACATGCAATTCAAAACGCTGGCTGCTGCCACCACTGTGCTGCTGTGTGCCCTGCCTGCTGTGAGCCAGGCCCGTGACACCGCGCTGTATCTGCCATTTGATCAGGTGGTGACCGAAGCCATCAGCACGGGCAAGATCGACGGCAGCGTCAAGTTCTACCTGGCGGGCAATACGCCACGCGGCAAGGTCACGGTGGTCAGCCCTGGTGCTGTGACCAATAAGAAAACCAACGCCTTCAACAAAAGCGACGAGCAGGCGTGCTCTTGGGCGCTGCAATCAGCGTTGATCACCTTGCACGAAGCCGCCAAGAAGGTCGGTGCCAATGCCGTTACCAACATTGCCAGCTTCTACAAACGCAACGAGCGTAAAGACCCTAAAACCTACGAGTGCCATGCAGGCGCCGTGATTGCGGGCGTAGCATTGAAAGGGGATTTGTCGAAAGTGAATTAAGGGTAAGACCGGTGTGTAGGAGTGAGCTTGCTCGCAGATGGGCTCTGCGCAGTGCGCGCATTTCATCGAGATATTAGATTTGCAAACTCGCTCCTACACTGAGTCCCACGGGGTGCTACACCGACGCCACGGTTTTGCGCGTCAGCAGTTCGGCAAAGGCCTTGGCCATCGGCGATGGGTTGCCTTTGCGTTGCACCAGCCACACGGCGGTGTTGGCATCCGGGTCAAGCAACGGTCGATACACCACGCCTTTGATGCGCATGTGCTGGAACGATGCTGGCAGTACCGACACCCCCAACCCCGCCGATACCAAACCAATAATGGTCATGGCTTCGCCCACTTCTTGGGAGAAGTGCGGGCTGAAACCCGCCTGGCGCGCCAAGCTCAGCAACTGAGCATATAAGCCGCTGCCGTAGCTACGCGGGAAGAACACAAAAGGCTCGTCTGCCAATGCCGCAAGGAGTAAGCCGCCTTCACTGCCTTCAGCCAACGGATGATCTGCACGTATGACCGCCACTAATGGCTCGCGGAACAACTCCACCGCCACTAACGATTCTGGCAATACCAATGGGCGCATCATGCCGACTTCTATGGACTCGTCCACCAAGCCTTGGGCCACTTCGCGGCTGCTCATTTCCTTGAGGTTGAGGTGCACCGCCGGGAAGGCCTGACGAAACGAAAAAATCGCCTGCGGAATACTGGAGCTAAAAGGCGCTGATGAGGTGAAGCCAATTTTGAGTTCACCTAACTCACCCAACTGGGCACGGCGGGCAACATCGGCAGCTTTGTCGACTTGGGCCAGCACCAGGCGCGCTTCTTCCAAAAACAGTCGCCCGGCTTCGCTAAGCTCCACTCGCCGATTGGTGCGATCAAACAAACGCGCCCCCAGCTCATGCTCCAGCGCCTGAATCTGCTGACTCAGCGGCGGTTGTGAAATGCCCAGTAATTGAGCGGCACGGCCAAAGTGCAGCTCTTCGGCAACGGCGATGAAGTAGCGCAGGTGGCGCAGTTCCATACAGGCTCCATTGAGTCGTTAAACCTATCAAACAGGTCGAACAATATATTGGAAAGAATCGTTAGCCGCCTATATTCTTTTGCCATTGCCGCTTGGCTTTACGCTTGTTTGAGGTCCCCGTGAAAACTGCTGTCGCCCCTCTCGCCCACGACATCCCGCCTACAGGGCTGGATGATGTTGTCGCTCAACTCAATGAAGTGTTTATCGAGAAAGGTACGCCGTTGTTTATGCGTACGGTGTTGGCGTTGTTTTCTGGCGGCTTTGCGACCTTTGCGCTGCTGTATTGCGTGCAACCGATGATGCCGGTGCTGTCCCATGAATACGGGATCAACGCAGCGCAGAGCAGTTTGATTTTGTCGGTGGCGACCGCAATGCTGGCCATCGGGTTGCTGATCACCGGGCCTATCTCGGATGCCTTTGGGCGCAAACCCGTGATGGTGTTTGCATTATTTGGCGCCGCGGCATTTACCGTGCTCAGCGCACTGATGCCGAGCTGGGAAGGTGTGTTGATTACCCGTGCGTTGGTGGGGTTGTCGCTCAGCGGCTTGGCGGCAGTGGCGATGACCTATTTGAGTGAAGAAATTCACCCGCAGCACATTGGTTTGGCGATGGGTTTGTACATCGGTGGTAACGCCATTGGCGGGATGAGCGGACGCTTGATCAGCGGCGTATTAATCGACTTTGTGAGTTGGCACACGGCGATGCTGGTGATCGGCGGCCTGGCACTGATTGCAGCCATCGTGTTTGTAAAAATCCTGCCTGAATCACGCAACTTTCGCCCACGGGCCATGAACCCGCGCAGCTTGCTGGACGGCTTTACCATGCACTTTCGCGATGCCGGTTTGCCGTGGTTGTTTCTCGAAGCATTTTTGCTGATGGGTAGCTTTGTCACGCTGTTCAACTACATCGGTTATCGCTTGTTGGCTGACCCGTACAACATGAATCAGGCGCTGGTGGGGTTGTTGTCGGTAGTGTATCTGTCGGGGATTTACAGCTCGGCGCAAATTGGCGCGCTGGCAGACAAGCTGGGTAGGCGCAAAGTGTTGTGGGCCGTGATTGTGCTGATGCTGGCCGGGATCGCGCTGACGATGCTCACGCCCCTCGCTTTTGTGATTATTGGCATGTTGATGTTCACTTTCGGCTTCTTTGGCGCACATTCGGTGGCCAGCAGTTGGATCGGTCGGCGCGCCACCAAGGCCAAGGGCCAAGCTTCTTCGCTGTACCTGTTTAGCTATTACGCCGGGTCGAGCATCGCTGGCACCTTGGGCGGCGTGTTCTGGCATTACGCAGGCTGGAACGGCATCGGCCTGTTTATCGGCGTGCTGTTGGTCATTGCGCTGCTGGTGGCACTGCATCTGGCCAAACTGCCCGTGTTGCCCGGCAATACCAAAAACGCCTGATTGCCCGCGCAATACCCAGTGTTATTGCGCATGAGTGATTTGCAACTGGGCTTGAAGGGTTTGTTCACTTCTTTGCAGGTTTAAGGTTTCGAAGTGAGCGCCTTCTTGCTCAATACGACTGAGCCAACCCAGCACGGCGAACGCTTGGCCACTCAACGTGATACGCACCACGTGGGCTGACATTTCAAATTGCTGCACATCCAGCCCCGCCGCCGCAGCGCTCTCACTCAAGCGGCTCGACAGGGGTTGATCAAACACTGTGGCTGCCTGCGTGGGCTGGGCCTTTTGCAGTTCCCCCAATTGCGCCAGTCGCTGAAAGTACAGGGTTTGGGCGGCTGCCAAACGTTGCTGCGCAGGCTGCCAAAGGCCGTAAACACTCAACACCACTAGCAAAAAAATCCCGAGCACACCGCACAGTTGGCGGTCGCGACGCGGCAATTGCTGCCATTGTTCACGCACTACGCGCAGGCGCTTGTTCATAGAACTTCCTCCAACGTGAGCAAGGCCTGCACCCCGCTCCCTTGCTGACTGGCGTTAGCCAAGGTAATCGGCAATGCGCTCTGTATGCCGCGCTCTCGTAACTGTTGCAGCTCGGCAAAGTTACGAACGGTGATGTTTAAGGTCCAACCAACCCCCGCCCGCAGTTCCATGCGCTGCACTTCGGCACTGCTGGCCCCGATGACTTGTTCGGTTAACTGAGCTAGCCGCGTCATGTATCCGTTGTGCGGGGCGGCGCCTTGCTGTTGCAGCATTTTGAGCTGCGCGCTCAGATCAACGATGCGGATTTGGTCGGGGTACAGGGTTTTGAATCGTTGCTCACTGAGGGCATACACACGGGTAGCTTCGCCTTCAAGAAAACCACTGCGCACATGGGTGAAGCCCAAAGCCAATGCAAACATCAGCAGCAACGCAGCGCCGGCTGTTCGCCACGGCAACACCTGAGATTTACGCTGAAACTCGCCTTGCAGCAGGTCGATGGTGAGTCGTTGGGGCGCGCTGAATACGGCGTTGGGCAGCGCTTGCGCGGCAACGTCCAGCTCGATCAACGTGTGAGGCAGTTCGGGTTTCAAGGTCGCCAGCCCTTGTGCCGACAGGGCCAGTCTCGCGGGCAGCGAGCCGCCTAAAATCCAGCGCTCGTCCCACCACGCGGCACACGCTTGATCGTGGGGTAAGACGTCTGCGTCCGCCTGCGCGCTGACGATGTTCAGGCCACATTCATGCAACAGCACCAACAAAGATTTGAACCGCTGTTTGTGGGTGATCAACAGCGGGTAACGCTGTTGCGAGTCCACAGGCCCAACGGCGATGTGCAACTCTTCAAGCTCATCGACCAGTTGTTCTTCGACTGCAAAAGCCAAAGCCTGGACGCTAGGGCGACGTTTGCCCAACCACGGCTCAGTCAACTGCCAACTGCACATTTCCATTGGCACAATCAGCTTCACTTCTCGGCCTTTGAGCGCTGTGGCGGCTTCGCTCAACGAGGTGCGATGAGCGGCTGTGTCGTCGTGCCAAAAATAGACCGACGCGGTATCAACAGGGGTTTGATCGGGCTGAGCAAAATCGTCGGCCGTGAGGTAAAGCCAGCTGTTCATCAGGAAGGTTCGCTGTAGGTAGGCGCTACAAAGCGCCGTTGCAGAAGGTGCCATTGGCCCGTTTTTAGATCGCGGGACACATCACTCTCAAGGCGCAAATGGCTTTGCCCAAGGCGCACTTGAGTGGTAATCCGAAACCAGCGGCTGTTGATGCCCAAACCGTTGGCATGCACCCCAAGGCCAATCAGCGCTGGCGCAAACGTAAAGTCCTGAACGCTGGCGTAGCCTTGCATTGGGCGCTCTGCTACGAGCTTGTTAGCCATGTCGGGAGTCACGCCTTCAAGGGTGGCCAGCAACGTGGCTGAGGCCGTGTTGATATTGAGCGTTGCCTCTTTACCGAGCAGCGCGATCCAGGGCCGCATGCGCGCCAACCATTGGGCATCAACGCCAGGCAATTCACGCAACTGACTGAGGTCATTAAAACTGCGCCCTTGAAGTTCACTGGGCGCCAGCAACGGAATGTCGAGTTGTGTTTGCAGGCGCAACCAACGCTGCGCCAGCATCTTGTCAGCGGGGCCATCTGTGAACAGAGCGGCGACATTGAAACGCCCAGCCAAGTCCTCAATGTCGACCTGAATTTGACCATTGTCGATCGGCATGTTCGGTTGTTCATTCGCCCAGGCTTGGCCTGCGGCCACCACTTTTTCTGGGTCAGAGACCAGATCATGCAAGCGTTGACGCGCCCACGCCTCGCCCGCAAAACCTAACTGGCGCAACTGCACTTGATGAATGTGTTGAGCACTGCTGTGCAATGCCAAACGATGGCTGCGCACCATCCCGGCGATCACCAATAACGCTAGGCTCATTACCAGCAGCACGGTAATCAGCGCAATGCCTTGCTGCGCCCGGCCCATCACTCGCCCTCCGGCAGCAAAAGCACGCGGCGGATGTCTTCAAAACGCCCAACCGAGAACTGCAATTCCAACGCTTTGGGTACACCTTTAGGAGCGTTTTCATCTTTGGGCCAGTCACTGCGCCAACCGGTTTGGCTGTCGAACAAGCGCCAGCGCAAATGGTGCACATCACTGAACACCTGTTGTTTTTGTAACGCGCCACCTTCCAGCCCCCGGCTGTAGCGCCAGAGCACACCCTCTTCCAGTTGGTAGCTGATTTCTTGTAGCTCACTGCGGGGCTGGTCTAGCGGGTTGCGCCAATTGGCCCTGAGCAGATTGAGACGATCAGGGTAGAGCGCAAAGCCCGGGTATTCGGCAGACGTCATAAGATGCAGCACATCACGTTCGATAAGCCCCACTGCACGCTGCAATCCGCGCAAGGCATGCTCATGGGTGCTGCTGCTGCGCTCGACGCGCAGCACGCCTTCAAATAGTCGCCAGCAGCCCACACTCAATAGCGCGAAAATAGCGATCGCAATAATCAGTTCGAGCAATGTAAAACCAGCCTGGGGTTTAATCATTTTTGGGGGGGTAACCAATGCGTCACGTCGAGAATTGACTGATCGCTGCCCGCTGGACTGACGCTCAACTCCACACGCAACATGTTGTTGCCGAGGTCGGCCACGATGACCTGACTCAAGTGCCATTCGCGTTGAGCGAATCGCTGTTTAAAGGTTTTGCGCCCTGCCACCACGGGCTGCGTTTGCAGTTGCAGTTCACTGAGATGGTTATCAACCAACCAAGCGGCCAATAGCTGCGTTTGTGCTCGCATGTTCTGCCCCAAGACATACTGGCTGGCCGACATGACCGCGCCCGCCAAGGTGGCAAACACGGCCAGTGCAATCATGACTTCCAGCAAGGTAAAACCTCTTTCAGCCTTCATGGACAGTCTCGGGTTCGTCTATCACGGGCTCGCCAAAACCATCACTGCTGATGCTTAGCCAGCGCAGTGGCGGGCTGTCGAGGTGCAAGCTAAACGCTGTATTTTCATCACTGCTCAGCCATAACAATTGCGGCGTTTCAGAGCGAGGTGTGAGGGGTTGCGAATGCCCGTCAAGGGTCAAACTCAACACAAGGCCAGCAGGCAGTTGCACCAGTGGCTGAGCAACCTGCCAACGCTCACGCTCCAGACGCATCAATTGGTAGGCTTCGGGCTCCAGACGCAGGCCATATTCCCGTGTTTCGAGCACCGCTTTATCGCGCAACCCTTGCATCAGCCCAAGCAGCACATTGGCCTCTTGGCGAGCGTCTCGGGCACGGTTGTCACCCAAACTGATATGCACCATTGAAGCGAGCAGGCCAATCAGCACCATGACCACCAACAGCTCAATCAAGGTGAAGCCCAACGTCGCGTTGCGCATGTTTTAGTTGCCCCAATTTCCAATATCAGCAGCGTAATCTTCGCCCCCCAGAACACCGTCCGAACCAAAAGAAAACAAGTCATAACCCGCCGAATGCGTACCCGGATTGAGGTACTGATAAGGGCTACCCCACGGGTCAAGCGGCAACGTTTTTAGATAGCCTTGGGGGTTCCAGTTTTTCGCCACGGGCGTGCCTGTCGGGCGCTTGACCAACGCTTCCAGCCCCTGCTGGGTTGAGGGGTAACTGAAGGTGTCGAGACGGTACATTTCCAGCGCTGTGGAAATGGCCTGAACATCTGTTCGCGCGGCTGTCACTTTGGCTTGATCGGGCCGGCTCATGAACTGCGGCACCACAATGGCGCCAAGTACGCCAATGATCACCACGACCACCATGATTTCAATCAACGTGAAGCCACGCTGAGTCGATTTTGAAGGCATTTTCATCGCTTAATTCACCAACTGATTGAGGCTAAGAATCGGCAACAGGATGGCCATGACGATCAGCAAAACAACGCCGCCCATCAGCACCAACATGACGGGTTCAAACAAACTCACGACTAACGCAATTCGAGCAGCCAGGGTTTTTTCTTGCTGCTCGGCAGCCCGGGCCAACATGCTGTCCAACTCGCCGGCACGCTCTCCGCTAGCAATCAGGTGCAGCATCATTGGCGGGATATCACCGCTACGTTCCAACCCTCTGGCGAGCGTCCCGCCTTCGCGTACAGAGCGAGCGACATCCACCATGCGTTGGCGAATGGCGAGGTTGGCAATTACCGTTGCAGCAATCTCCAGCCCATCAACCAACGGCACTGCGCTTTTTCCCAAAATCGACAAAGTGCTGGCAAAACGTGCGGCTTCCATTGCACGCAATACCCCGCCCGCCAGCGGCAAATTGAGCAGCACCACATGCCAGCGCAGTTTCAAATGGGGTTGGCGCAAGGCCCAACGAGCCGCAAAAATGCTCGCGAGCAATAGCATCAGCAGCAAGCCGCCGTAAGCACGCAAACCACTGCTCAGGGCAATCATGCCCTGCGTTAACAGCGGCAAAGGCTGACCACTGTTGATGAAAATTTTCACCACATCCGGCACCACAAAACCGAGTAAAAAGCCGACGATTGCCACAGAGGCAAACATCAAAATCATGGGGTAAACCAGCGCTAGCTGAATCTTCTGGCGGGACGCATGCCGGGCTTCGGTGTAGTCGGCAAGTTGCTCCAGCACCTGGCCCAAATGACCGCTGCGCTCACCTGCCGCCACGGTGGCGCGAAATAACTCCGGGAACGCCTTGGGGAAAGTCGATAACGCTGTGGCCAACGCATGCCCCTCCATGACCCGGTTGCGCACGGCGGCCAAGAGGCTGCTAACCACGCGCTTTTCACTTTGCGCAGCGACGGCAGCCAGCGCTTCTTCTAGGGGTAAACCGGCTTGAATCAAGGTCGACAGTTGTCGTGTTAGCAAGGCCAGATCCGTCACGCCAAGTCGTGTACCCGCCTGCGCATGGCGCCCTGAATAAAACCGGTTTTTAGCTGCGTTCAAGTGCATCAAACGCAAGCCACGTTCACGCAGGATTAACCGCGCATGGCGAGCGCTCTCAGCCTCTTGCTGCCCGCGAGAAGTGCGCCCATTGGCATCCTGCGCCTGGTAATCAAACGTGGGCATGTTCAATCCTCCTGAGTAACGCGCAGCAGTTCGTCGAAACTGGTCAGCCCTTCAAGCACCAGCCGCTGGCCGTCTTGAAACAAGCTGGACGACAGCGTGCGGGCCTCGCGGGTCAAGTCCAGCTCGCTGGCACCTTGGTGAATCAAGCCAGCCAAAGGTGGCGTGATGCTGATCAGCTCATAAATACCGGTGCGACCGCGATAGCCTTGTTGGCATTGGTTGCACCCTTGAGCGCGAAACAGGGTTACTGCGACCTGCGGCTCTAGCCCTAAACGGGCGCACAACGACGGGTCGGGGGTGTAGGCAACTTTGCAGTCGGCGCACAGCGTGCGTAACAAACGTTGAGCCAAAACACCCACCAGCGAGGACGCCAACAGGTACGCGTCAACGCCCATGTCCACCAAACGAGTGACCGCACCGATTGCGCTGTTGGTGTGCAAGGTCGACAACACGAGGTGCCCGGTCAGCGATGCTTGCACCGCAATTTCGGCCGTTTCGTGATCGCGAATTTCACCCACCATCACCACGTCCGGGTCTTGGCGCAAAATCGCTCGCAAGCCGCGGGCAAAGGTCATATCGGCTTTGGTGTTAACGGGCGTTTGGCCTATGCCCGGCAAGTGGTATTCCACTGGGTCTTCGACCGTCAGGATGTTGCGCGTTTGGTGGTTAAGGTGGCTTAGCGCGGCATACAGGCTGGTGGTTTTGCCTGAACCGGTTGGGCCGGTTACCAAAAAAATGCCATGTGGCCGAGCCAATATGTGCTCGAAACGGCTTAGGGTTTGAATGGGCATGCCCAAGCATTTCAAGTCCAGCCGACCCGCCTGCTTGTCCAGCAAACGCATGACTACTCGTTCGCCGTGAGCAGAAGGCAAGGTCGACACCCGCACATCAACCTCATGCCCCGCCAATCGCAGGCTGATACGGCCATCTTGCGGTACGCGCTTTTCTGCAATATCCAACCGAGCCATCACTTTGATACGTGATACCAACAAGTTGGCCAGCTCGCGTTTAGGCCTGAGCACTTCACGCAATTGACCGTCGATACGCATGCGCACCGACAGGTAATGTTCAAAGGTTTCAAGGTGAACGTCCGAGGCTTTCTCGCGCATGGCTTCACGCAACAGAGCATTGATCAGACGAATGATCGGTGCATCGCCTTCTTGCTCCAGCAAGTCCGCCGTTTGCGGCACTTGCTCAGCCACACTCATCAAGTCGAGTTCGCTGTCGAGCCCCTGCGCAACTTGCTCGGCTGCACTTTGCCCGGCGCTGTAATTGCTGGCTAACAAGTCGCTAAAAAGCTCATCGCTCACTTTTCGCACGATCAGCTCAACCCCTGCCCAGCGACGTGCTTCGGCCAGTACGGTCAACGGCGTGTCGTTGCGCATTAACAGGCTCACAGGCGTTGTAGAGACGTCCAGCAGCACACCAAAGCGGCGAGCGAAGCTGAAGGGCAAACGCAGCAAGGGCTCGGTCATGGGCGATCCGTTTCAGGGCGACGCAGGTCTACCGTGGCAGGGTCTTGCAAATTGGCGTCGAACATCTGGTGCGGGTCGCTGGGCAATAGCAGCGAGTTGGCATCTTTGGATGCAGGCTGGCTCAAGTTGCGCAACGCGTTGTATCGGTCTTCGCTGATCTGGCGGATATCGTGCTTGCTGCGCACGATGGTCGGGCGCAGGAACACCATCAGGTTAGTTTTGCTATGGATGTCTTTGTTCCAGCGAAACAAGGCACCCAAATAGGGAATGCTGCGCAGCAATGGCACGCCACTTTGTTGTGTGCGAATACTGTCTTTGATCAAGCCGCCAATCACGATGATCTCGCCGTCTTCGGCCAAAATCGTACTTTTGAGCGCGCGCTTGTTGGTAATCAGATCGGTGGAGTCCACCCCTTGCAGCGAGGGTGCGATTTCAGAGTTTTCCTGTTCAACTTCAAGACGCAGCGAGCTGCCTTCGTTGATGTGAGGCTTTATTTTCAGGCTGATGCCAATGTCTTGGCGAGTCACGGTTGTAAACGGGTTGTCCGAGCTCTCGCCCGTGCCCGTGTATGACCCGGTTTTAAAGGGCACGTTTTGCCCCACCAGAATCTCGGCTTGCTGGTTGTCCAGGGTTAACAGGCTCGGGGTAGATAACACGTTGTTGTTAGTGTCGCTGGCCAAGGCCGAGATCAGCGCATTGAAGCGATCACCGCCCACTTGCAACACAGCACCTTCAGGCAGTTTGGCGCCACTTTGCGAGAGTGCGCCGATCTGAATATTGGTGCCCGGGAAGGTGATCCCGCCTTGGGAGCCACCGGTATTAACGCCCCATTGCACACCAAGGGTGTCCACTATATCCCCCGATATTTCAACAATGGCGGCATGAATCAAAACCTGAGAGCGCGGCTGATCAAGCTGGCTAACAATGCTTTCTAGCGTGCGAACCTGTGCTGGGTCGGCTATCAGGACTAATGCATTTTGGTTCTCATCGGCGGCCACCATCACCGGCTGCGGCGACTCTTTTTGGATCGTGCCGGCCAAGGCAGACTTTTGCTGCATACCCTGCCCCACCGTGGTTAACACGTCAGCCAACTGCTTGGCATCACTGTGACGCAGGCGAATTACTCGTGAGTTTTCTGACTTGTTAGTGGCGGGCGTGTCCAACGAACGAGCCAGTTTGCTCAGGCGCCCGCGTGAGGTTTTGCTGCCCAATATCACCAGACGGTTAGCCGCGGCATCAGCAATAACCTGGCTGCCGGGCGCCCCCCCTTTTTTGTCCAGCGACTGGCTAATCACTTTGGCAATGTCGCTGGCCACACCATGACGCAGCTCTACCACCGAGTAGTCATGGCGCGTGCCAGCATCCAGTTGGCGCACAAGCTCAGCAATACGCAGCGCGTTGGCAGCCGTGTCGGTAATGATCAGCGCATTGGCCGACGCGGAAGGCCCAACATAACCATTGTTCGACACCAAGGGCCGCAAGAGGCCCGCCAGATCGGCCGCGACACTGGTGTTGAGCTCGATGACCTGCGTGACAAATGTTTGGTTATTGGCATCAGGGTTGCCCGCCCGAGCTTTAGCTTCGGCGGCGGGAATGATCAATAAACGATCGCCTTCATCAACGATGGCAAAGCCGTGCGCATCCAGCACCGAATAAAACAGTTGGCGCACGCCCTCGCGATCCAGAGCCTGCTCAGAGATCACCGTAATGCGACCTTGTACCCGGGGGTCGAGCACCACTGTGGCACCGAGCACCGATGATATCTCCTGTACGACATCGCGCAGCTCAGCGTCTTTCATTGCCAATTGCCAATACTGCTCGTCTGCAAGCGCAAGGTTTTGGGACAACACCGTGCACAGTGCAGTGCCACACAAAAAAAGACGGCCGATGCCGAACACGTTTGGCCTGGTCATGGCGTTTCTCTAGGGTTGGTCGGCGTGGGCCGCAGATGGAGGGAGGGAGGCTGGGTTTTTTGGGCAAAGGGTTTAGTGGATGGCAAGAAGTGCTGATTCGCAGGTTTGAGCACCAAGCGTTCTTCTCGGCCATTGCGCCAAAGCACCACGTGGGAGGCCTCTACACGGCGTAAAACACTGCCGCCCGGCAAACGCTCGCCCACGGTGTAAAAACGCTCCTCTTGGGCACCAGCCAGCAACGCCTGCGACCCTCCAAGGCTGGACACAAAACTGGCACGCAGCTCCAGAGGCTCGGCGCTTTTTACCAATGCTTCTTGAGTAGAAAAGCCGAGCACAGCAGCAATGGCATCAGGCTTAAAGGTTGGCGCTTGAGGCAAGGCGCTTGTGCTCACCGACGCAAAAACCGGTACCGCCAAAACTGACTGGCGATATAGCCACTCTTGCCACGCCAGATAGGCCCCATAAGCCACAGGCAAACTCAACAGAAACGTCGCAGCGATGACCGGGAAGTGCCGCAGCACTACTGCGCGATTCAAAACCTTTTCACCTGCGTGTGCAGGCAGCCCGCCAAACAGATCATAAATTTCTCACCGATAGATCAAGAGA
The DNA here is from genome assembly GCF_055406205.1 of Pseudomonas sp. E315. NCBI lineage: Bacteria > Pseudomonadati > Pseudomonadota > Gammaproteobacteria > Pseudomonadales > Pseudomonadaceae > Pseudomonas > Pseudomonas sp. E315. Next base: position 181,421 of record NZ_JBUZPJ010000006.1, read on the forward strand.
ACATGTGTTTGATAACCGATTGCCCAGCGAGCTGATGCTTGATCACCGCACCGATGTGCATGACCAATAACACCGCCAAAAGAACGCAAGCTACGTCATGAACAAAAGTGAACAGTTCCAGGAGCGCCACATCGGATACCAAGGGAGGCAGTGACACGAGGTTGAAGACCTCGGTCTCTCGATTCATCATCAAAACCCCAGATACCAGAACGATGGCTGTCGCTAAATAAATAGCGGTGTGTACAAAAAAAACCATGCACGGCATAAAGGCTTTGGTCTTGAACACAACCAAACAACCCTTGCCAAATGACACGTACATTCTGAAAAAGAAAAAAGGAATAAACAGTGACCCTAAAGAAACATTAAATGCGCCGACGGCCTCTTTAATACTGCCTGACTGACTGATAAAGGCGACGTAATAACCAGACACCATCAACCACATCATCACTAATGCAGAAATACCATGTAACCACTTCTGTAACGTTGAATACTTTGCCTCACGTTCAGGCAAGGCACTTATTAAATTCATTGAGTATTGTTCCAACTTGTCGCTTGTTCGTAGGTTCTGTACGAAATGTATCTATGCTCGGTTATGCAGCATCGATAACATTTCGTACAGAACCCGTCTTTCTTTAAGGCCGGATCATTTAAGAGTGATCCGGCCTTAATCAGAACTTGTTACTTTTCAGTCCATGCCATCGTCCAGTGCGAACCCACACCTGGCTCAAACTGAGCGGCATTTGGGGAGTACTGAGCGCAGTAACCCGAGTTCGGGAAGGGCTGGCATTCGTAGACTTTTCCGGTTTTTGGCTGCAAGACCAACGTGCCAGCTTTGTAAGCCGCAAACCCTTCCGGGAATACTGCGTCGTACTCCTGAGCACCGCCCTCACCGACCAAGGTCAGAGGCTTCAGGGCCTGGAAGTTTTCGCGACCGTCTTCGCTGCTAGCAATCAGCTTTAGAGAGTGAGCACCCGGCGCACTGATGACATCAACACGAACAGGGGCCGTTGTGGCATTCAAGGCTTGCTTGGTGAAACCCACTTGCTTGTTGGCTGCATCGTAAACCGTCGCCTCTACCGTGATGTTTTTGTTGGTCATCAAGGTAAATGCAACGCTGCCGCGGCCCTTTTCCAGGATGTACTCTGGCGCAACATCATGGACATGCAGGTAAGCCGCCGGGTCTGGAACCAAGGTTGTCAGCATCTGGTAGCTGGTGACGCCGCTTTCAGGCTTGGCGAAAAAGGTGTTGGCGCCCTTGATCGGCTCAATGCTGGCGTCTTCATTGCGAACGCCTGCACGTACCGGTTTGTTCGCCGCATTGACCGCTTGGGCCAGTTTAAACGACCAGTTTTCAGGCTGGCCCTCTTCTACCGAATCGATACCAATGCTGAAACTGTATTCAGCGCTCTCGGAACTGCCAGTAAAAGCACGCGCCTTGACCGAGTCACCGGGCAGTAGTGCTTGGGTCGGTGCGATGACCCCTACGTTTTTCCAATCGTCCGGGTCTGGCGCAGGCCCAGCGTCTGCACTGATGTTAACGTCAACGACGTCATAGAAAGCCGCCGCCGTGTCGTCGACAGTCCACGCCCCCAAAATGACGTGTTGGCCACTGCGGTCGGCCGGAAGAGTACACGCATGTTTTTGCGCCGCAGGGCCGTTACCGCCTGCAGCACCGTCAATCGGAACACCACCTGCACCGTCTACCTGACAGAAAGGCGTGAGCTCGAAGCTATCGCGGGTCAGCGCCAGATTGGGGTTCCAACCAGCTTTGGTGATGAAGTATTCCCAGCGAGTGCTTTTATGAGCGGCTGTGTAGAACCAACTGAACTCTACGCTGCGGTTGCTGATTTCAGTCAGATGCCAACGGGTAGCGGCTTGAGCATCCAGGGCCGCAAACATCGCATTACCACCGCTTGGGATCTTGCCATCAGCCGGCCCAAAAGCAGGGAAACCCTTGGGAGCTTCACCGACTGTTTGCGGTTCATATTGGGCCGGGCCGCAATTGGTGTTCAGGCCTAACTTGCACGCATAAGCACGCGATGGAGGTTCGCTCATGTAGCCATGAGCCGCCGCCTGTTGCGCACCAAACATGGCAGCCAACAACGTTACCGAGGATGCACACCTCAACAAAGTGCGAGACTTTGAAAGTGCAATGTTCATATGAAACCTCACTTTTTAGAATTAGAAGCAAGCGGTTATAAAAACCACGGCTATATGTCAGAGAGCCCTTGCGTAATGACAGCCACTGCAATTACGGAAAAACCCCACAACATCCCCACTAAATAATTAGCAATAGTCAGCCAACACCGACTTTATCGGTGGGAAATACTACTTAGCTCAGATATTTTGTATGTAGGTTATTTCTCTGATTAGCAGGTATAAAATCTTTATTACTTTATTACTTTATTTGCCACCCAAACAAAAACGCCCGGCATCAGCCGGGCGTTCAAGACAAACAAATAGAACTTACTCGTGATATTGCGCCGAGAACTCGTGTACTGCGCTGATGAACGCGCCTGCGTGCTCAGGCTTAACTTCTGGCGTGATGCCGTGGCCCAAGTTGAATACGTGGCCCGAGCCCTTGCCGTAGCTGGCCAAGATACGCTTGACCTCAGTGCGAATGGCCTCTGGGTTGGCGTAAAGCACGGTTGGGTCCATGTTGCCTTGCAGCGCAACTTTGTTGCCCACACGTTGACGGGCTTCGCCCAAGTCGCAAGTCCAGTCCAGACCCAGCGCGTCAGCACCGGCATCGGCGATGCTTTCCAGCCACAGACCGCCGTTTTTGGTGAACAAAATCACCGGCACTTTGCGGCCTTCGTGTTCGCGGATCAAACCGCTGACGATTTTGCGCATGTAAGCCAGCGAAAACTCCTGATATGCCGCAGACGACAGGTTGCCGCCCCAGGTGTCGAAGATTTGCACGGCTTGAGCACCGGCCAGGATCTGACCGTTGAGGTACGAAGTGACCGACTGCGCGAGTTTATCGAGCAACAAGTGCATGGCGTGGGGGGTGTCGTACAGCATGGCTTTGGTTTTGCGGAAGTCTTTGGATGAGCCGCCCTCCACCATGTAGGTGGCCAAGGTCCACGGGCTGCCCGAGAAACCGATCAGCGGGACGCGGCCATTGAGCTCACGACGAATGGTGCTGACCGCGTTCATGACGTAGCCCAGGTCTTTTTGTGGGTCCGGGATAGGCAGGGCTTCGATGTCAGCCAGCGTGCTCACGACCTTTTTGAAGCGCGGGCCTTCGCCGGTTTCAAAGTACAGGCCTTGGCCCATCGCATCAGGAATGGTCAGGATGTCAGAGAACAGAATTGCGGCATCCAGCTGTGGGAAGCGGTCCAGAGGCTGCATGGTGACTTCGCACGCGAACTCGGCGTTCTTGCACAAGCTCATGAAATCGCCGGCCTTGGCGCGGCTGGCACGGTACTCCGGCAGGTAGCGACCGGCTTGGCGCATCATCCAAACAGGCGTTACGTCTACGGGTTGCTTGAGCAGAGCGCGAAGGAAACGGTCATTCTTCAGAACAGTCATGTCGGCATCCGGAAAAAAAGTGTGGGCATTTTCTCAGAGACGGACGCAAAAGGCACGGCAAGAGCCGTGCCTTTTATCTATCGGGTCGATTTACCTCGGTGTAACACGGTGTTTAGCAACACCGTGAAACAACAACTCCCCGTAGTCACTGTCGCCAGACGGCGACAAGGGCCAAAACCTTCGCTTTTCAAAGGCAAAGTACCACCCCTTCGGGCTCGATCGCAGCCTTAGGCAGCGACTACACGGGCGCAGTCAGACGCCCAGGTAATCCATGATCCCTTCTGCCGCAGTGCGGCCTTCAAAGATCGCGGTAACTACCAGATCGGAACCGCGCACCATGTCGCCACCGGCAAAAATTTTCGGGTGGCTGGTCTGGTGCTTGAACTTCGATTGTTCAGGCGCAATCACACGGCCTTGGCTGTCAGTCTGGATCTCGAACTGTTCAAACCAGGTTGCCGGGCTTGGGCGGAAACCAAACGCGATAATCACGGCGTCTGCCGGGATGATCTGTTCCGAACCCGGGATCGGCTCCGGGCTACGACGACCACGGGCATCAGGCTCACCGAGACGGGTCTCGACCACCTTCACACCTTCGACCCGACCTTCACCCACAATGGCAATCGGCTGGCGGTTATAGAGGAATTTCACACCCTCTTCCTTGGCGTTTTTAACCTCTTTGCGCGAGCCGGGCATGTTGGCTTCGTCGCGGCGATAAGCACAAGTCACCGATTTGGCGCCCTGACGAATCGAGGTTCGGTTGCAATCCATAGCCGTATCGCCGCCGCCCAGCACCACAATTTTTTTGCCTTTCATGTCGACGAAATCTTCCGGCGACTTTTCAAAACCCAAATTGCGATTGACGTTAGCGATCAAGAAATCCAGCGCGTCGTGCACGCCCGGCAGGTCTTCACCAGCAAAGCCACCTTTCATGTAGGTGTAAGTGCCCATGCCCATAAAGACGGCGTCGTACTCTTCCAGCAGCTGTTCCATGCTGATGTCTTTGCCGATTTCGGTATTGAGGCGGAACTCGATCCCCATACCGGTGAAGACTTCGCGACGATGGCTTAGCACGGTTTTTTCGAGTTTGAACTCCGGGATACCGAAGGTCAGCAGACCACCGATTTCCGGGTTCTTGTCGAATACCACAGGCGTCACGCCGCCACGCACCAGCACGTCGGCACACCCCAGGCCCGCAGGCCCGGCGCCGATGATTGCCACACGCTTGCCGGTCGGTACGACTTTCGACATGTCCGGGCGCCAGCCCATAGCGAACGCCGTGTCGGTGATGTACTTCTCGACCGAACCGATGGTGACCGCGCCAAAACCATCGTTCAGGGTGCAAGCACCCTCGCACAGACGGTCTTGCGGGCACACCCGGCCACAGACTTCGGGCAGGGTGTTGGTTTGGTGCGACAACTCGGCGGCAGCGAGGATGTTGCCCTCGGCCACCAGCTTGAGCCAGTTGGGAATGAAGTTATGCACAGGGCATTTCCATTCACAGTACGGGTTACCGCAGCCCAAACAGCGATGGGCCTGCTCGGCCGATTGCTGGGGTTTGAAGGGCTCGTAGATTTCCACGAACTCTTTTTTGCGTTGACGTAACAGTTTCTTCTTCGGATCTTTGCGCCCGACATCGATGAACTGGAAGTCGTTACTCAGACGTTCAGCCATTGTTAAAACCTCATCAAACTCTTCAGGCGCATATCACTGCGGGTTGGCACGGATGCTGGAAAGCAACGACTTCAAGCTGGCAGCCTTGGGCTTGACCATCCAGAAACGACGCAGGTAATCATCGAGGTTTTCCGAGAGGTTACGACCCCACTCGCTGTTGGTTTCCTCAACGTATTCGTCCAGCACGTGTTGCAGATGGTTGCGATACGCCTCCATCGCTTCGCCGCTGATACGTTGGATTTCCACCAGCTCGTGGTTAACCCGATCGACGAAGGTGTTGTCCTGATCCAGCACGTAGGCAAAACCGCCTGTCATGCCCGAGCCGAAGTTGTAACCGGTTTTGCCCAATACGCAGACAAAACCACCTGTCATGTATTCGCAGCAATGGTCGCCGGTGCCTTCAACCACGGTGTGAGCACCGGAGTTACGCACAGCAAAACGCTCGCCTGCCGTGCCTGCGGCAAACAGCTTGCCGCCCGTGGCCCCGTACAAACAGGTGTTGCCGATAATGGCGCTGTCCTGAGTTTTGTAGACGCTGCCCGCAGGCGGAACGATCACCAACTTACCGCCGGTCATGCCTTTGCCCACGTAGTCGTTGGCATCGCCTTGCAGATACATGTTCAAACCACCGGCGTTCCACACACCAAAGCTCTGACCCGCAGTGCCTTTGAAGCGGAAGGTGATTGGCGCTTTAGCCATGCCTTGGTTGCCATGAGCCCGAGCGATTTCACCGGAGATACGCGCACCAATGGAGCGGTCGCAGTTACAAATATCCAGCTCGAACTCAGCACCGCTCAGGTCGTTGATCGCCGAACGCGCCATGTCGAGCATCTTTTCGGCCAGCAGGCCTTGGTCAAACGGCGGGTTGCGATCCACTTGGCAGAACTGAGGCTTGTCAGCCGGGATATGGTCGCTGCCCAGCAACGGCGTCAGGTCGAGGTGATGCTGCTTGGCCGTTTCACCCTGAAGGATGTCCAGCAGATCCGTACGCCCGATCAGCTCTTCAAGGGTGCGCACGCCCAGCTTGGCCAGCCATTCGCGGGTTTCTTCGGCCACGTAGGTGAAGAAGTTGACCACCATATCAACGGTGCCGATGTAGTGGTTTTTACGCAGCGATTCGTTTTGCGTTGCAACACCGGTGGCGCAGTTGTTGAGGTGGCAAATACGCAGGTATTTGCAGCCCAGCGCGATCATTGGCGCCGTGCCGAAGCCAAAGCTTTCGGCGCCTAAAATGGCTGCCTTGATCACGTCGAGCCCGGTTTTCAAACCGCCGTCGGTTTGTACCCGTACTTTGCCGCGCAGGTCATTGCCGCGCAGGGTCTGGTGGGTTTCAGCCAAGCCCAGTTCCCACGGTGCGCCCGCGTACTTGATGGAGGTCAGTGGTGACGCGCCTGTACCGCCGTCATAGCCAGAAATGGTGATCAGGTCGGCATAAGCCTTGGCCACGCCTGCGGCAATAGTGCCCACACCCGCTTCTGCCACCAGTTTTACCGAGACCAGCGCTTTTGGGTTGACCTGCTTGAGGTCAAAAATCAGCTGCGACAGGTCTTCGATGGAGTAGATGTCGTGGTGCGGTGGTGGCGAAATCAGGGTCACGCCCGGTACGGCATAACGCAGTTTGGCGATCAGGCCGTTGACCTTGCCGCCCGGCAGTTGCCCGCCCTCACCCGGCTTGGCGCCCTGGGCGACCTTAATTTGCAGCACTTCGGCGTTAACCAAGTATTCCGGTGTTACCCCGAAACGACCCGTGGCCACTTGCTTGATTTTCGAGCTTTTGATGGTGCCGTAACGCGCTGGGTCTTCGCCGCCTTCGCCGGAGTTGGAGCGTGCGCCCAAACGATTCATGGCTTCAGCCAGAGCTTCATGCGCCTCAGGCGACAATGCGCCCAGCGAGATACCTGCCGAGTCAAAACGTTTGAGGATCGATTCCAGCGGTTCGATTTCGTCGATGGCCAACGGCGTGTCGAGCGTTTTGACCTGCAACAGGTCACGAATCATCGACACCGGACGCTTGTCCACCAGCGAGGTGTATTCCTTGAACTTGCTGTAGTCACCTTGCTGCACAGCGGCTTGCAAGGTGGCAACCACGTCCGGGTTGTAAGCGTGGTACTCGCCCCCGTGAACGTACTTGAGCAGGCCACCTTGTTGAATCGGCTTACGCGCGCTCCAAGCTTCGGCAGCCAGCAATTTTTGCTCGGCTTCCAGGTCAACAAAGCGCGCGCCCTTGAGGCGGCTTGGCACGCCACGGAAGCTCAGGTCGCAGATTTCTTCTGACAGGCCAATGGCCTCGAACAACTGCGCACCACGGTACGAAGTAATGGTCGAGATGCCCATTTTGGAGATGATCTTGAGCAGGCCCTTGGTGATGCCTTTACGGTAGTTCTTGAACACCTCGTAGAGGTCGCCCAGTACTTCACCTGTTCGGATCAAGTCACCCAGCACTTCGTAAGCCAAGAACGGATAAACCGCCGAAGCACCGAAGCCGATCAGCACCGCAAAGTGATGCGGGTCACGAGCGGTCGCGGTTTCAACCAAGATGTTGCTGTCGCAGCGCAGGCCTTTTTCGGTCAGGCGGTGGTGAACCGCGCCAACAGCGAGCGAGGCGTGAACCGGCAATTTACCCGGTGCGATATGACGGTCGCTCAAGACAATTTGGGTACGCCCAGCACGTACGGCTTCTTCAGCCTGATCGGCGATGTTGCGCACGGCGGCTTCAAGACCGACGCTTTGGTCATAGTTGAGGTCGATGATCTGACGCTCGAAACCCGGCAAGTCGAGGTTCATCAACGAACGCCATTTGGCAGGCGAGATCACTGGCGAGCTGAGAATCACACGCGATGCGTGCTCTGGTGATTCCTGGAAGATGTTGCGCTCAGCACCGAGGCAGATCTCTAACGACATGACGATAGCTTCACGCAGCGGGTCGATCGGCGGGTTGGTCACCTGCGCGAACTGCTGACGGAAGTAGTCGTAAGGCGTGCGCACACGCTGAGACAGCACGGCCATTGGCGTGTCATCGCCCATCGAACCCACGGCTTCGTAGCCTTGTTCGCCCAATGGGCGCAGCACTTGGTCGCGCTCTTCAAACGTGACCTGATACATCTTCATGTATTGCTTGAGCTGATCAACGTCGTAAAAAGCCGAGCCGTGGTCATGGTCGTCGATGGTGGCTTGAATGCGCAGGGCATTTTTGCGCAACCACTGTTTGTAGGGGTGGCGCGACTTCAAGCGGTTGTCGATGGAGTCGGTGTCCAGCACCTGACCGGTTTCGGTGTCCACGGCCAAGATCTGACCCGGGCCAACACGACCTTTGGCAATCACGTCTTCAGGTTTGTAGTCCCACACGCCGATTTCGGAGGCGATGGTGATGTAACCGTTGGTGGTGGTCACCCAGCGTGCTGGGCGCAGGCCGTTACGGTCGAGCAGGCAAACAGCGTAACGACCGTCGGTCATCACCACGCCTGCCGGGCCGTCCCACGGTTCCATGTGCATGGAGTTGTACTCATAGAACGCCCGCAGGTCGGGGTCCATGGTTTCAACGTTTTGCCACGCAGGTGGAATCAACATGCGCACGCCACGGAACAGGTCAATGCCGCCAGTGACCATCAACTCAAGCATGTTGTCCATGCTGGAGGAGTCAGAACCTACGCGGTTAACCAGCGGGCCGAGCTCATCGAGGTCGCCGATCAGATCGTTGGCAAACTTGGTGCGACGGGCCAATGCCCAGTTGCGGTTGCCGGTGATGGTGTTGATCTCGCCGTTGTGGGCGAGGAAGCGGAATGGCTGAGCCAGCGGCCATTTCGGCAACGTGTTGGTGGAGAAGCGCTGGTGGAACACGCAGATCGCGGTTTGCAGGCGCTCATCGCTCAGGTCTGGATAAAAGGCGGTAAGGTCCGCCGGCATCATCAGGCCTTTGTAAATGATGGTCTTGTGAGAAAAGCTGCAAATGTAGTGATCGGTGTCCGCTGCGTTGCTGACCGAAGAGCGGCGGCGAGCGCTGAACAGCTTGATCGCCATGTCTTGATCGTTCAGCCCATCGCCTGCAATGAACACCTGTTCAATTTGCGGCAGACGCTCTAACGCAAGACGGCCCAGCACGCTGGTGTCGATCGGCACTTTGCGCCAGCCCACCAATTGCAGGCCCGCCGCGAGAATTTCGCGATCCATGTTGGCGCGGGCCGCTTGGGCTTTGATCGGGTCTTGGTTGAAAAAAACCATGCCGACCGCGTATTGCTTGGGCAAATCACAACCGAACTGTTCTTTGGCAACTGCACGCAAGAACAGATCAGGCTTTTGAATCAGCAGGCCACAACCGTCACCGGTTTTGCCGTCTGCGTTGATCCCACCGCGGTGGGTCATGCAGGTCAGTGCCTCAATAGCTGTTTGTAAAAGGGTATGACTAGGCTCGCCCTGCATATGGGCAATCAGGCCGAAACCACAGTTATCCTTAAATTCATCGGGGTGGTACAGACCTGCTTTCATAGACACTTTCTCACCAGGCTGCCCCAAAAAGGGGCAAATTACTTTTAATTCAACCACTTGCTCCTGCGCTGAACGTACGCCAGCTTGGCAGGGGCAAAAAGGGTGGTCATTTTACACACCGCCAGAAAAGCCCACAAATTGTGCGGCGATTAACCGTAAATTCATGTCGCATTTGTGAAAGGTTTAAAGCGATTGTCTGTGCTAGTCAAAACATTTTGATGTTGACTGCCACACGGCGCAGACACCACAAGGCACACGGCTTAAAAAGCCGCATGCGCAAGCTGGAATGTTGATGGACTAGAACGGCGACCTGGGTAAGGTCGCCGGATCATCAGCGAGCTGCTGCCAGTTCTTGTTGAACGCTGGCGACAGTGCGAGGCCAAGGTTTACCAGCCTGAGTCTTCGCTGGCAAGTTCTTGATAGCTGCAGTTGCTGCAGCATGGCTTGGGAAGTTGCCGTAGGTGACAACGTAAAGCGGCTTGCCGTTAAGCATTTTCTTGAAGTAGCGAGCATCGCCACCCAGTTCTTTGGCGACATTTTGCGCAGATGCTTCAGAGCTGGTGCCAACGATCTGAACCACATAGTTGCTGGCTGGCTGGCTGGCGTACCAACTGCCACCCGGTGCTGCTTTAGCCAAGGTGACCGGCTTTTCAGCAGGTTTGACCACAGGCTTTGGAGCAGGCACTGGCGCTGGCTTGGCAACAGGCACCGGGGTTGGCGCAGGCTTGGCTGCTGCTACTGGCGCAGGTGCTGGAGTCGGAGTGGGCACAGGCTCTGGGCCGGCTGGCACGCCGACAGGTGGCGCGGTGGTGGTGACGGTCGGTGGCTGAGAAGCGCCACCGTCAACAGCAGGCACGCCGCCATCATCGCCTTCAGTCATGCCACCCGCAGCTTCTGCCAGCGGGCCACGCATCACAGGCTGCGATTGGCCAACCAGCGGCAATGGCATCGGTTGCGAAGAACCGGCGAAATCAATCGACGGGTTAGCAGCGCCATTGGGCGCAGCCTGACCCAAAGGCAATTGAGCCTGCTCAGCGCCTGGCGCGGTTGGGGTTTTGCTGCGACCGGGTATCAAAATAGCAGCGGCGACTGCCACCACTACCACTGCACCAATGGCCAATACGTGTTTCTTCGGCATCTTGAACCCCATACTTGGACGCTTAACCGCAGAGCGGCTGGCGATCATGGCTTCGATCATGGCATCGCGGGCGACCTGATTGATGTTGCCAGGCCAGCCCTCGGAGCTCTCGTGAATATCTGAGATCTGTTGTGCGCTAAAGAGTTCGATTCCGGCGCCTGCACCTTCGAGGCGCTGAGCCAGATATTCGCGAGTTTCTTCTTCGCTGTAAGGCTGAAGCTCAATGACATGAAAGCGCTCTTCGTCCGCGCTCAACTGCTCAAGCCCGGCGATCATCGACGGCTCACCGAACAGGAACACATGCGGGCGGCCTTCAGGCGTGCCCGCTGCCAGCGCCAACAAGGCTTCTAGCGCGGAGTCGTCAAGCTGCTCGGCATCATCAACCAGCAAGTACACTTCTTGCCCGGTCAGCGCCAACTGCACCACTTGAGCCAAAATCGAGCCCACGTCGGCATGGGCGACATTCAGGGTTTGCGCCACTTGGCTCAAGACACCTGCGGCATCACCCGCGCCACGCGCCGACACCACCACACTCTGCACCGATTGTTTGTTGGTGCTGGCAACCAGCGCTTGGCGCAGCAAGGTTTTACCGCTGCCCTCAGGCCCCGTCACAACTAACAGTAACTGGCTGTAGCGCGCGAGGTGGTGCAGTTGGCCTAACACCGGTTTGCGCTGGGCAGGAAAAAACTTGAACCCTGGCACCCGTGGCGCAAAGGGGTCGTGGTTCAGTTGAAAATGGCCGAGAAATGCCTCGTCGGCATGCAAACTAGTCATCGGGATCTTATTAACCTTTGAGCTGAGCCAGCGCACGGTAATCCGCGCCCAGCGTGGCCTGTAGAACCTCTTGTGGATAATCGTCGGTCACTGTGGCTTCGCCCATGCGGCGCAAGAGCACCAAGCGCAAACGACCGTCGATCACTTTTTTATCAATTGCCATGTGTTCCATAAAATCAGCGGGCGTCATCTGCACCGGCGGCACCACGGGCAAGCCTGCACGCTGGAACAAACGGATACCACGATCACGCTCTGCCTCGCTGATCCAGCCCAAACGAGCCGACATTTCTAGCGCCATCACAGTGCCCGCAGCCACGGCCTCACCATGCAACCACACGCCGTAGCCCATATGGGTTTCGATGGCATGGCCAAAGGTATGGCCCAAGTTGAGCGTCGCGCGCACGCCTGATTCACGTTCATCAGCGCCAACCACTTCTGCCTTGGCAGCGCAGGAACGCTCAATGGCGGTGGTCAGCGCCGCTTGGTCTAGCCCGCGCAACGCGTCGATGTTTTCTTCAAGCCAGGTCAAAAATGGTTCGTCGCAGATCAGGCCGTACTTGATGACCTCGGCCAAACCAGCCGACAACTCACGAGCCGGCAGGGTGTTCAGCGTCTGCGTATCGATCAGCACCAGATTAGGCTGATAGAAGGCGCCGACCATGTTCTTGCCCAGCGGATGGTTAATACCGGTTTTGCCGCCAACCGAAGAATCAACCTGAGACAACAAGGTGGTGGGCACCTGAATAAAATCGACGCCACGCTGATAGCAAGCCGCAGCAAAGCCCGCCATATCGCCAATCACGCCACCGCCCAAAGCAATCACGGTGGTGCGACGGTCGTGGCGCGCAGTGAGCAGGCCATTAAAAATAAGTTGCAGGGTTTCCCAATTTTTGAACGATTCGCCATCGGGCAAGATGATCGGCAAGACTGAAAATTGCGCGAGGCTACGGGTCAAACGCTCAAGATAAAGAGGCGCGACCGTTTCATTGGTCACAATCGCCACTTGGCGACCGGCGATATGCGGGGCCAGCAGTTGCGGCTGATCCAACAAACCTTCGCCAATATGAATTGGGTAGCTACGCTCGCCTAGATCAACCTTCAGTGTCTGCATGAATCCCCACATTGAAAAAGGACGCTGGCGTCCTGTATCGCAATTATCAAGTATTGGCCGCGACTGCTGACGCGGCCCAACCGCTTGGTCATACCGTGTAACAGGCATGACCGGCGCCGAGGATAGCGCATTTCGCGCCGCGCTTTAACGGGGGGGGAGTTGTGCCAGACGTTCCAGAATGTCCAAAACGACCATTCTGGGTGGCCGCTCATCGGTTTCAACCACCACATCGGCAATTTCGCGATAAAGCGGATCACGAATGGCCAGCAAGTCGCGCAGGGTTTTTTCGGGATTGGCGGTGCGCAGCAAAGGCCGATTACGATCACGCGAGGTACGCCCCACCTGCTGTTCGACCGAAGCATGCAAATACACCACTCGCCCGCCTTCGCGCAGCGCTTTGCGGTTTTCTGGACGCATAACCGCGCCGCCGCCAGTGGCTAACACGACGCCATCGGCCTCGCACAGCTCAGCAATCATTGCCTGTTCACGTTCGCGAAAACCCGGCTCGCCTTCTTTATCGAAGATCCACGGGATATTAGCGCCGGTGCGTAGTTCAATTTCCTTGTCGGAATCTTTGAACGGCAGGCGCAGCTCTTTGGCCAGCAAACGTCCGATGGTGCTTTTACCAGCCCCCATCGGCCCAACAAGAATCAAATTTCGCACAGAATCAATGACTCACAGCAATCGCCTGGTCGTTCATGATACGCGGAGTCAGGAACACCAGCAGCTCGGATTTTTTGTCCAAGACAACGTCTCGACGGAAAAGTCGGCCAACATACGGCAGATCGCCCAAAAATGGCACTTTATCTACCACTTTGCTTTGAGTATTTGAGAACACGCCTCCAATTACGATGGTTTCGCCGTCCTTGACCAGAACTTTGGCTTTGACTTCGTTTTTCTTGATGGGCGGTACATCGTTGACCATGTTCATGTAGTCCGGCTCATCTTTGGTCACGGTCACCGCCATGATGATGCTGTTGTCAGGGGTTATCTGTGGGGTGACTTCCAGTGACAACGACGCCTCTTTGAACGACACCGACGTTGCACCGCTGGAGCTGGCTTCTTGATACGGGATTTCAGTGCCCTTGAGGATCTTGGCGGTTTCTTTGTCTGCGGTGACGACCTTGGGTTGAGAAATGATTTCGCCGTTGCCGGTTTTTTCCATCGCGCTCAGTTCAAGGTCTAGCAATGCGTTATTACCAATGAAAGCGATGCCTAGCCCCGACGCGTTACCCGCTGCGCCCAAATCGACAAAGGTGCCGCCCACATCGACAGGCTCGCCCTCAACCTCGGATGAAACTGGTTTTCTGATCCCGCCCGCGCTCCACTGCCCGCCCTTGCGCAAAGAGCCGCCCCACCGCACGCCCAAGCTCTTTTCAAAGTCCACGCCCGCCTCAACAATGCGAGCTTCAATCATCACCTGACGCAGAGGCACGTCCAGCTGAGCCACAATCCGTCGCAGCTCATCAAGGCGCTCTGACGACTGAAAAGCAATGATGTTATTGGTGCGCTCATCCACCGCGATAGAACCGCGCTCATCACCTTCAAACTGCCCACTGGTCAATGATTCAAACAGCTTGGCGATATCCGTTGCTTTCGCGTAATTGACCTGCAACACCTCACGCCGCAAGGGCACAAGCTCGGCCAACAGGCTTCTTGATTCAAGCGCTTGGCGCTCACGAGCGGCGATCTCTTCAATGGGCGCAATCAACAGCACATTACCCTGCAAGCGTTTATCCAACCCCTTACTTTTAAGCACCAGATCCAACGCCTGATCCCACGGAACATCCTGCAAATTGAGCGTGATATTGCCGTCAACAGCGTCACTGACAACCAGATTGAGTTGAGTGAAATCAGCCAATAACTGAAGCACCGTGCGCACTTCAATGTCTTGGAAACTCAATGACAGCTTGTCGCTGACAGGGGCCGAATTCTGCGCTTCAGGCAGCAACGGCATTGCGCTGGCGGGCACATTGGCCAACAGCAGTGGCGAATTCAGCGCACTCCATAGCGCCAGTCCGAAAACCGGGAAAATCCTTTTCATGGTGGTAGTTCCGTTAAGACTGCTGTTTCAAAGGGATGGTCAAAGACCTCTGCAACCAGCCTCCCCGACCATCAGATATCACTTCAAACACTTCAACGTGAGTTGTTGCGACCAAGGCGATCTGGCCGTTGTTGCGTCCCAGCGCGTCGCCTGTTTTCAACCGGTGTACTCGCCCACCGGCCCGCAATAACGCGTTTTGCTCCGCGCCCTTGGACAGCGTGCCGACCATCTCGAACTGCTCCAGATCAACCGCTTCGAGATGCGTTCTAACGCGCAATTCATCAGGGCCTTCAGTCAACGAACTGACCTGCCAACGACCGCTTTCAAACTCGGGCAATGCCTGAAAAGGGCTGCGTAAAGCCATCGCGTCATAGATAAACGCAGGTGCTGACAAAACCTGGGGCAGCGGCTCAAACACACGGCCTGGCCGCGCATGCACTGCCTCTAAATAACCCTGCAGTTCGGCTGTATCTGACCCGTTGTCGCAGCCGGCTAAAACGGCTGACAACCCGACAACCAAGCTCCCAACACTTACCTTCAGAGAATCGGTCATGGCAGCAGCCCTTGATCGTGGGAACGGTAGGTCTTTGCCAACAAGTTCATGCGCAACTCGCCGCCCTGAGGCCCAAGCGGCTGAAGTGCAAAGTCGTGCAGCGTGATAATCCGCGGCAACCGGGCAATGTCACTGACAAAGAGGCCCAGCTCATGAAAACCGCCGATCAAGGTGAGTCGCAGTGGAAGTTCGGCATGAAATGGCTGCGGGACTTCGGGCAACCATTGGATTTTTTCGATTTTCAGCCCCGCCATCCGCCCCAAACGAGAAACGTCTTCCAGCAAACCTGGCACTTGCGCTTGAGTGGGCAGTTGCTCGCGCAACGTATCAAGGGACGCCTCCAGTTGTTGCATCTGACTCATGGAAGCCTCCAGCCCTGCCACCTGAGCCGCCTTGGCTTCGAACTCAACCTTGAGAGTGGTTTGCGCATGCCGTTGCTGCTCAAGCCGCGACAGTGGCGACTGCAAAAGCGCCCCATACCCCAACGCCACAACCAGTACAGCCAACGCCCCTGCCACTAGCGTTTTTCGACCTGCCGACCACGTACCGCAATCACCAAAATCCAATTCGCGCAGATCGACGCCACGCAGACGCTCCAACCATTGAACGACCATCACAACGACCTCGCGTCATGCACATGCAAGGTTTGGCGAACCGTCATTTGAAAGTGCCTAGGGTGATTGCCAGCCGACTCAGGTTCTGCCTTGAGTTCAAGCAGCGCCGGGGCTTCTAGCCAATGTGAGGCGTCTAAATTACGCATCAGCTCTGAGACGAGACTGTTGGATTGAGCAACGCCCGAAATGGCGATAGTGCGATCGGTCATTTTGACGTCAGTGAAGTACACCCCATCCGGCAGGCTGCGCACTAATTGATCAAAAATCAGCCCCGTACCCGAACGATTACCTTGAAGCGTTTCGATGGTTTGCATGCGCTCAACCAATTGCTCGCGCCGCTCCTTCAACTCGGAAATTTGCAGGGTTCGGGTATCCAATTGGGCGATACCACTGCGAATCAGGCTGTTGCGCGCTACCTGGCGCTCAACCGCCCGATCGATGTAATGATCCGCGACAAACAACCCCACAACGGCCACAGTCGCTACGCCCGCGATAGCCAGCAAAAAGCGCTTACGCCGCTGCTCGCGCAACCAGGTGCGCCAAGGCAGCAAATTGATTCGCGCCATTAATCAAACCCTCTCAAGGCCAGGCCACAGGCTGTCAACAACAGCGGAGCATCGCAGAGCAGAGCGTCTAGCGCGAGCTTCGGGTTAAGAATCATTCCTGCAAACGGGTCACCCATGTGAGTGGGTACGCCAAGCGATTGCTCAATCTGGCACCTCAACTGGGGCATTGAAGGTGCTGTTGCGCACAGCACAATCGCCCCCACTTCATGGCCACCCGCGGATTGTGAAAACAATTCAAGCCCTCGCCCAAGATGTTCGACAGCACCGGCACTGAAAGCGTTTGGTTCGTGACTGGCCAGCCCAAAGAGCAGCTCACGGGCGTATATCACTTTGCCCTGCTGATGCACGCTCAACATCGTCGTGGCCGATGCAAACTCAACCACTGCCACAGGCTTGCGCGGTAACTCATGGCCGATTGAATCCATCATTCGCTCAATCGAGCGCGCCAACGCATGGGCTTGAACATCAATCACGCGCACCGCCAGCCCTGCACTTAACAAAACCGCCTGGCGCCACTCAAGTTCTTCTAAACGGCAGGCCACCAACAGCACCTCCACGCATTCTGGGTTTCGTGCGCTGTAGCCCTGGACTTCAAAATCCAGCGCGGCCTCTTCCAAGGCATAAGGCACGCACTGCTCGGCCTCAAGCCTGACCTGAAGCTCAAGCTCGTCCTCAGTCAAACCGGCTTCAATTTCGAAGGTTTTGCAAATGACGTGGGTGTCCGCTAGCGCCGTGACGACGTTGCTCGCCTGCACACCGGCCTTGCGCACTGCACTGATTAGCGCTTGCGCGACACTTTTGGGCTCGAGGCTGGTCTGATCGGGGGCACCCGTGGTTGGGATGAACTCAATGGCATACGACTCCAACTGAATACCGTTGCGCTGCTGGCTCAACTCCACAACTTTGACTGCCTGCGAACTGAGCTCAATGCCCAAAAACCGCTGCCGTTGTTTAGAAAATATTCCGGGCACTGCTGTTTTCCTAATGCAATCCGTGACTTACGGAGGGTGAAATATGAGATCCGTTCATAACCCGCTTCGACATGAGGCCCATGACCTTCATGCTCGAAAAATGCTTATAATGCCGGGCGTTTTTTTTCCGCATTGTCGACCCGGCGCTTCTGCGTATTGCCCTGACGTGCAACCCATTTCTTAATCTGGAAATCCAAAAGCCTTGATTCGTCTGCTGAAGTTTTTCGGGTGGTCATTCGTTGCTGTGTTCTGCGGGCTCCTGCTCGGCTTGAGCGGCGCGTTTCTCTATCTTAGTCCTGGCTTGCCGTCCGTAGAGTCGTTGAGAAGCATCCAGTTGCAGATTCCTTTGCGGGTCTACACCAGCGACGGCAAATTGATTGCAGAGTTTGGCGAAATGCGCCGCTCTCCCATCAAGTTCGCCGACATTCCCCCCAATTTCATCAATGCTTTGCTCTCAGCAGAGGATGACAACTTCGCCAATCATTACGGGGTCGACCCCAGTAGCCTGATGCGTGCCGCAACCCAGTTGGTAAAAAGCGGACACATACAATCGGGTGGCAGCACCATCACCATGCAGGTGGCGAAGAACTATTTCCTATCCAGTGAGCGGAGCTTTTCCCGCAAAACCAACGAAATTCTGTTGGCGCTGGAAATAGAACGCGAGCTGACCAAGGATGAAATCCTTGAGCTGTACGTGAACAAAATTTATCTGGGTAACCGCGCGTACGGCATCGAAGCCGCTGCGCAGGTTTACTACGGCAAGTCGATCCGCGACCTGAGCTTGGCGCAGATGGCGATGATTGCCGGCCTACCTAAAGCCCCTTCGCGCTTCAATCCGCTGGCTAACCCGGTACGCAGCAAAGAGCGTCGCGACTGGATTTTGGGCCGCATGTACAAGCTCGGCAAAATCGACAAAAACAGCTACGAAACTGCAATCGCCGAACCGGTGAACGCCAGCTATCACGTGCCAACCCCAGAAGTGAGCGCACCTTACATCGCTGAAATGGCCCGAGCCGAAATGGTCGGCCGCTATGGCAGCGAGGCGTATACCGAAGGTTTCCGCGTGACCACCACGGTACCAAGCGACCTTCAAGAACTGGCCAATAACGCTGTTCACGAAGGCCTGATCGCCTACGATCAACGTCACGGTTATCGCGGCCCGGAGTCACGCTTTGCGGGCAAAACGCTGGCCGTATGGACTCAAGAACTCGCTAAACAGCGCCCCATCAGCGGCCTTGAGCCTGCCATCGTCACGCAGGTCGAAAAAGACGGCCTGCAGGTGCTGACCCGTACCGGCGAAGCTCATGTGTCATGGGACAGCATGAAATGGGCGCGACGTTTCCTTAACACCAACAGCATGGGCCCAATGCCCAAGCAACCCTCCGATGTGGCGCAAGTCGGTGATTTGATTCGCGTGCAACCACAAGCCGATGGCAGCCTCAAGTTCAGCCAAGTGCCGAACGTGCAAGGCGCATTGGTATCGCTTGACCCCAACAACGGTGCCATACGCTCATTGGTCGGCGGCTTTGCCTTCGAGCAAAGTAACTACAACCGCGCCATGCAGGCAAAACGCCAACCCGGCTCCAGCTTCAAGCCATTTGTGTACAGCGCTGCACTGGACAACGGCTACACCGCCGCCACTTTGGTCAATGACGCGCCCATCGTGTTTGTCGATGAGTACTTGGACAAAGTGTGGCGCCCAAAGAACGACACCAATACCTTCCTGGGCCCGATCCGTGTACGTGAGGCGCTGTACAAGTCGCGTAACCTGGTGTCGATCCGCTTGCTGCAAAGCTTGGGCGTCGACCGCACCGTGGACTACATCAGCAAATTTGGTTTCAACAAGCAGGACCTGCCGCGCAACCTGTCGCTGGCATTGGGCACCGCTACGTTGACACCAATGGAAGTCGCTACGGGCTGGAGCACTTTTGCCAACGGCGGCTACAAGATCACGCCCTACCTGATCGACAAGATCGAAAGCCGTAATGGCGAAACCTTGTTTGTAGCCAACCCGCCAAGCGTGCCGAAAAGCGCAAGCAAAGACGTGCCCGCCGAAGCCGAAGCGCTGACCATCGACACGATCAACGCAGCACCCGGCCTGCCCACCACCGAAACTCAAGCAGTGGCTGAACGCATC
This sequence comes from Pseudomonas sp. E315, assembly GCF_055406205.1. Lineage (NCBI taxonomy): Bacteria > Pseudomonadati > Pseudomonadota > Gammaproteobacteria > Pseudomonadales > Pseudomonadaceae > Pseudomonas > Pseudomonas sp. E315. Next base: position 201,016 of record NZ_JBUZPJ010000006.1, read on the forward strand.
GTCGACGGGCGCACCACTTACATCCTCACCAGCATGCTGCAAGACGTCATCAAGCTGGGCACAGGCCGTCGCGCCCTGTCGCTGGGCCGCACTGATCTGGCAGGCAAAACCGGTACGACCAACGAGTCCAAGGATGCGTGGTTCTCCGGCTACAACGCCGATTACGTGACCACCGTATGGACAGGTTTCGACCAGCCAGAAAGCCTGGGTCGTCGCGAATATGGCGGCACTGTTGCTCTGCCGATCTGGATCAACTACATGGGCGGTGCGCTCAAGGGCAAACCTGCCCACACCCAGCCTGAACCAGAAGGCATCCTGAGCCTGCGGGTTGACCCCGTGAGCGGCCGCATTGCATCGCCAGGCACCCCCGGCGCGTACTTTGAGCTGTTCAAGAGCGAAGACACGCCACCGTCCAACAGCGAGCTGGGCAACGGCGTAGCGCCGGGCAGCCCACTGCCCGCAGACGATGGTGCGCCAATCGACTTGTTCTGATCGCTAACCACAGCGCATAAAAAAACCCGGCCAAGGCCGGGTTTATTTTTGGGCGTTTACTTAACCGTTGAACACGTCATCCACGCTTTTGAGCGGGTAGTTCTTCGGGTACGGCAGAGTAGCAACACCGGTCTCGATGGCAGCTTTGGCCACAGCATCAGAGATCACGGTGATCAGGCGAGCGTCCATTGGTTTCGGGATGATGTACTCACGACCGAATTCCAGCTTGATGCCGCCGTAGGCGTCGCACACTTCTTGTGGCACTGGCAGTTTGGCCAGTTCACGCAATGCGTTGGCCGCTGCGATTTTCATTTCTTCGTTGATGCGCTTGGCGCGAACGTCCAGAGCACCACGGAAGATGAACGGGAAGCCCAGCACGTTGTTCACTTGGTTCGGGTAGTCCGAACGGCCAGTAGCCATGATTACGTCGTCGCGAGTGGCGTGAGCCAGCTCTGGTGCGATTTCTGGATCAGGGTTAGAGCACGCGAACACGATTGGGCTTGCAGCCATCGACTTCAGGCCTTCAGCGCTCAGCAGGTTCGGGCCGGACAAGCCCACAAACACGTCAGCGCCTTGCAGAGCATCAGCCAGCGTGCGCTTCTCGGTAGCGTGCGCAAACACAGCCTTGTACTGGTTCAGGTCGTCACGGCCGGAGTGGATCACGCCGGTACGGTCAACCATGAAGATGTTTTCGAGGGTAGCACCCATGCTCACCAGCAACTTCATGCAGGAGATGGCCGCAGCGCCAGCACCCAGGCAGACGATTTTGGCGTCAGACAGGGTTTTGCCAGCGATTTCCAAGGCGTTGATCATGCCGGCTGCGGTAACGATCGCGGTGCCATGCTGGTCATCGTGGAAAACAGGAATATCGCACTGCTCGATCAGAGCACGTTCGATTTCAAAGCACTCAGGGGCTTTGATGTCTTCGAGGTTGATGCCGCCGAAGGTGATGGAAATACGTTTAACGGTGTCGATGAAAGCCTGTGGGCTCTCAGCATCGACTTCGATGTCAAATACATCGATACCGGCAAAGCGCTTGAACAGCACGCCTTTGCCTTCCATAACTGGCTTGGAAGCCAATGGGCCGAGGTTACCCAGGCCCAAAATCGCGGTGCCATCAGAAATAACTGCGACCAGGTTGCCCTTGCCGGTGTACTTGTAGGCCAGCTCAGGATCGCGGGCGATTTCGCGCACTGGTTCGGCTACACCCGGGCTGTAAGCCAGCGCTAGATCGCGGGCTGTAGCGGTTGGTTTGGTGAGCTCGACACTCAGTTTCCCTGGACGGGGCTGGGCATGATATTCGAGAGCGGCGGTTTTTAAATCAGACATGTTGGCATTCCGCTTTTTTGCTGTTGGACAGACGGATCGCCGAGCATACGCGTGTCGCAAAGTCCCGACAAGACTGACCAGTCAGCAGTGTCAAGGGCTTTACCCTACGACTTTGGGCCAAGAGCCGCGGCCCGCAAGGGCTACAGTGTTCACAATCCGTATTAAAAATTGTCTACAATTTTTAATACGCTGCAATATTCAGCATCCCTTGATGAGTCAACGTCAGCATCCAACGTGCCTGCCCTGACTTCAAACCCCCTCGCCGCGAACGATCCAGCACCCAGCCCCGCGCCTCGACCTGCTTGCCTTGCAGGTTAGTGAGGGTTTTTTGATCAAAGTTCTTCAACTGATTGGGCGCAACGTGCAGCACCAAACCGCCTTGAAGATCGATCCAAACCCCGCCGCGATTGCGTTGCACCTTACTGACCTTGCCACCCACCAGCGCAAAACCTGAACGGATGATTTGTTGCGGCGCAAGCACAGGAGGCTGCCGCCACAAGCCCCGAGCGGCTGATCGAGCAGAATGCTCTGCGGCTTGCTGACAACTGAGCAATTCGACATTCGGGGCGATTGCGACCTGATAAGCCAAGCCATCGGCCAGCAACTGAGCCTCAAGGTTGCTGCCATCAGCACCAAACACATGGGCTAACGTGCGCCCGTAACGGTCTTGGGCCTGTTTGCCCGCCCGCAAGCCCACACGCCCGTCACTCTGCGCCACCAAATCTTGCAGACGTTTACGAGCTGCGACCGCATACGGTTCGTCGGACTGGCCTTTCTTGCCTGTTTCCGGGGCATTGATGCCGATCATGCGTACGCTGCGCCCGTCCTTGAGGCGCAAAGTGTCGCCATCGACCACGCGCTCCACTTGCGCGTAAGACAACGCCGCTGGCGCCGGACACAGCACCTGAGCGTTTACGTTTGATAGCCAAATCGCAGGCACAAAAAAGGCGCCCACAAGGGACGCCTTTTTCAATAACCTGGCCAGACCAAAAAGGCTGCCCGAGGTCATGCGCCTTACTCGGCGGCTTTTTTCGTAGCGCCGAAAGCACCGAAACGAGTTTTGAAGCGATCAACACGACCGCCAACGTCCAGAGTTTTTTGCTTACCGGTGTAGAACGGGTGGCACTCGTTGCATACGTCAGTGCCCAGTGGCTTGCACAGGTTCGAACGAGTTTCGAACTTGTTGCCGCAGCTGCAAGTTACTGCAATCACTTCGTACGCTGGATGGATATCGGCTTTCATGGGGTATTCCTCAGGCTAGCGTGCCGCCACTCAACACCATTGTTGAATACCGCACGTAAATTTAGGGCGCCGATAATACCAGACCTTTGCATTGACGCAAGCGGCCAAGCATGCTCCATCCAAATTCTTTAGCGATTAAAACACCTGCCTTTTAGTCCCTGAGTGCGTTGTCTGCTAGGCTCCGGGCCATCTTTGCCGTTCATCACTTGAGAGCCCCGCGTGCCCGACGCCATTTTGCGCCTTGCCCTGCCTTCACCCTTGCGCCGCCTGTTTGATTACCGGGCGCCTGCGGGCGTGGTGCGCAGTCAATTACAGCCTGGCATGCGCTTACGGGTGCCATTTGGGCGACGCGAGATGATTGGCATTCTGGTCGAAGTGGTCGATCACAGCGAAGTGCCCGCCGACAAGCTAAAACCGGCCATCGCGCTGCTCGACAGCACACCGCCCTTGCCCGCATCGCTGTTCAAACTGTGCTTGTGGACTTCGCAGTATTACCAGCACAGTTTGGGTGACACCTTAAGCTGGGCCTTACCGGTATTACTGCGCCAAGGCGAACTGGCTGAAGCCCGCCAAGAGCGCTTCTGGCAAATAGCCCCCGGCGCACGTCTCGACGACCCGCGCATCGCTCGCGCACCGCGTCAGCGTGAAGCACTGGCCACCCTCGCTCAACACCCGCATGGTGTGGCGCATCAGCTACTCAGCAAGTTGATGCTAAGCAAAGACAGCCTCGACCTGCTGCTAGCCAAAGAGTTGGTGCAGGTCGAGATCCGCCGTCACGCCGTGGCCGAACGCCATGAGCACTGGCTGGCGCAGCCCGAACTGCCACTTAACAACGAACAGCGTGCCGCTTACGAAGCGATTCGGGCAGGTTTCGATCATTTTCATGCCTTCTTATTGGCCGGGGTCACAGGCAGCGGCAAAACCGAAGTGTATTTGCAACTGATCCGCGAAACCCTTGAGGCCGGCAAGCAAGCATTGGTACTGATCCCCGAGATCAACCTCGGCCCGCAAACACTGGCCCGCTTTGAGCAACGCTTCAACGCCCGCATCGCGCTCGTGCACTCGGCAGTCAATGATCGCGAGCGTCTTGAAAGCTGGCTCGCCGCCCGTGATGGCGAAGCCGACATTATTATTGGTACCCGCTCGGCACTGTTCACTCCGATGAAAAACCCGGGGCTGATCATCATCGACGAAGAACACGACGGCTCTTATAAACAGCAAGAAGGTTTGCGCTACCACGCACGTGACCTGGCACTGGTTCGCGCCCGCCAAGAAAACATTCCGATTGTGTTGGGTTCGGCCACTCCTTCGCTTGAAAGCCTGCATAACGCCTACACCGGGCGTTACGGCCTGCTGCGCCTGAATGAACGCGCAGGCGGCGCCAAACAACCACGATTCCTACGACTGGATGTAAAAAGCCGCCCGCTCGACAGTGGTATTTCCGGGCCTATGCAGCAAGCCATCGGCCAAACCCTCGCGGCAGGCCAACAAGTGTTGGTGTTTCTAAACCGTCGCGGCTTTGCCCCAACCTTGCTCTGCCATGACTGCGGCTGGATGTCGGAATGCCAGCGATGCGACGCACGTATGACCGTTCATCAGCGTTCTGGCGAATTGCGCTGCCACCACTGTGGTCACGTCGAGCGTGTGCCTCGTCACTGTCCGCAATGCGGCAAAGTCGATTTGCGACCTGTAGGCGCGGGGACTGAGCGCGCCGAAGAGCGATTGGGCATTTTGTTTCCGGACTACCCGGTACTGCGCGTTGATCGTGACAGCACCTCACGCAAAGACGCGATGAACCAGCTGTTTGCCACCATTCAAAAGGGGCAACCGTGCATTTTGGTTGGTACGCAAATGCTCGCCAAAGGCCATCACTTCCCGAGGGTTACGCTGGTGTCGATTCTTGACGCTGACGGCGGCTTGTTCTCGGGCGACTTCCGCGCCAGCGAGCGCATGGCGCAACTCATCGTTCAAGTAGCCGGGCGTGCCGGGCGTTCCGAAGAACCTGGCAAGGTGATTATCCAAACCCACTTGGCCGACCACCCGCTGCTGATCCAATTGACCGAACAAGGCTACTTTGCCTTCGCCGAACAAGCATTGAGCGAGCGTCGGGCCGCCGGTTTACCGCCCTTCGCGCACTTAGCGCTGCTACGCGCCGAAGCCCATAAGCCGGGGCAGGCTGAGGCTTTTCTGGATGAGGCGTGCAGCGAAGCCGAGCGTTTGCTGGGCGAACTGAATTTAAGCGCCATTGAGCTGCTCGGCCCCGTGCCCGCGCCGATGGAGCGCCGGGCTGGGCGCTATCGCGCGCAGTTGTTGCTGCAAGCCAGCGCCCGCGCACCGCTGCATCGCTTGCTCAGCCAATGGCTATTAATCCTTGAGCAAATGCCCAGCGGTCGGCAGGTTCGCTGGTCGTTGGACGTTGATCCGGTTGATCTGTACTGACCGCCAAACCCTTGATCGCGAGCAAACTTGCACCTGCAAATTTATGCACCCTTATAAGGGTGAAATGATCCCGAATAACACAGGGATCAGCACCACAGATCCATAACCCGACTGCTAAGGTTGGCAAGGCCGACACGGCAACGGATAATGCCCAGTTTTTCCACCTGCGCACTGAAGCGCTACCGCGCTTGCGGTCGAAAGAGAAGACCATGAAAGACACCATTCGCCAGCTTATTCAACAAGCCCTAGCTCAACTCGTCACAGAAGGTGTGTTGCCTGAAGGCCTGACGCCAGCGATTCAGGTGGAAAACGCCCGTGACAAGACTCACGGCGACTTCGCCAGCAACATCGCCATGATGTTGGCCAAGCCTGCCGGCATGAAGCCCCGCGACCTGGCTGAAAAAATCATCGCCGCCCTGCCGGCCGACGAGCAAATCAGCAAAACCGAGATTGCAGGCCCTGGCTTCCTGAACTTCTTCCAGAACACCCAAGCGCTGGCGTCACGTCTGGACGCGGCATTGGCCGACCCTAAAATCGGCGTACGCAAGGCTGGCCCAGCCAAGCGCACAGTCGTCGACATGTCGGCACCTAACCTGGCCAAAGAAATGCACGTTGGCCATTTGCGCTCCACCATCATTGGTGACGGCGTGGCACGGGTGCTGGAGTTTTTGGGCGACGAAGTGATTCGTCAAAACCACGTGGGCGACTGGGGCACCCAGTTCGGCATGTTGATGGCCTATCTGGAAGAAAACCCGATCACCAGCGAAGAGCTGTCCGATCTGGAAAACTTCTACCGCGCTGCCAAACAGCGCTTTGATGAATCCCCTGAGTTTGCCGACCGCGCCCGTGGTCTGGTGGTCAAGCTGCAAGCTGGCGACCCGGACTGCCTGGCACTGTGGACCAAATTCAAAGACATCTCGCTGTCGCACTGCCAGAAAATTTACGAACAACTGAACGTTAAGCTGACGATGGCCGACGTGATGGGCGAAAGCGCCTACAACGACGACCTGATCAACGTGGTCAACGACCTCAAGGCCAAAGGCATGCTGGTCGAGAGTAACGGCGCCCAGTGCGTGTTCCTCGACGAGTTCAAAAACGCCGACGGCGAGCCGCTCCCAGTAATCATCGTTAAGGCTGACGGCGGCTACCTGTACGCCACCACTGACTTGGCGGCCATCCGCTATCGCAGCGGTGTATTAAAAGCCGACCGTGCTCTGTATTTCGTGGATCAGCGTCAAGCGCTGCACTTCCAGCAAGTGTTTGCCGTTGCGCGCATGGCCGGCTTTGTAACCCACCCGATGGAAATGGAACACATGGGCTTCGGCACCATGAACGGCGCCGATGGCCGTCCATTCAAGACCCGCGACGGTGGCACGGTCAAACTGATCGACCTGCTCAACGAAGCCAAAGAACGTGCTTACGCGCTGGTTAAAGAGAAAAACCCTGAACTGCCAGAAGACGAACTGCGAGCCATCGCCAAAGTTGTGGGCATTGGCGCCGTGAAATACGCTGACTTGTCCAAGCACCGCACCAGCGATTACAGCTTCAACTTCGACCTGATGTTGAACTTTGAAGGCAATACCGCGCCTTACCTGCTGTATGCCTACACCCGTGTCGCGGGCGTGTTCCGCAAGCTGGGCAAAAGCTTCGACCAAGTTGAAGGCCGCATCATTCTGGCTGCACCACAAGAGCAAGAACTGGCCGCAAAACTGGCGCAGTTCGGTGAAGTGCTCAACAACGTGGCCGAGAAAGGCACGCCGCACACCCTGTGTACTTACCTGTACGAAGTGGCGGGTTTGTTCTCCAGTTTCTACGAGAACTGCCCGATCCTGAGTGCCGAAGACGAAGCACAAAAACAAAGCCGCCTGCGCCTGGCAGCCCTGGCGGGCCGTACTCTCAAGCAAGGCCTGGAGCTGCTGGGTCTGGAAACTCTGGAGCGCATGTAAGTTGGCCGCAAAGAAAAAACCTGCACCCAAGCGCGGCGCCAGTCGGTATCAGGCGCCCGCCAAACAGCCGATTCCGGGCTGGCTGTGGATGGCCATCGGCCTGACTGTGGGCGCGTTTATCGTGTTTCTGATGAAACTCGAACCCGGCACAGGCGACGACGTCAAACGGGTCAAGCAAGAGCAGAAAAAAACAGCACAAGCCGTAGAAGCCAATAAAACAGCGCCTAGCCCGGCACAGCCGGCCAAGCCCAAGTACGACTTCTACACCTTGCTGCCCGAGTCCGAAGTGATCGTGCCGCCAGAAGCTGTGCCTGAAAAAACCCTGCCAACGCCGCAAACGGCGCCGCTGACCCCGGTCACGCCAGCTGAAGCGGCCAAGATTGACACCGCCCGTGCTCAGGCGGCGTTAAGCGGTATTACGCCGCCGCCTGCCCCGCCAGTGGTCAAGGCAGCGCCGGTGACCAAGTTCTTCCTGCAAGCGGGCTCGTTCCGCAAGCAAGCAGATGCCGAAAAAGTGCGTGCGCAAATCATTTTGCTAGGGCAAACCGCTACGGTTGAAGCGGGCACGGTCAAGGATGAAACCTGGTATCGCGTTTTGGTTGGGCCGTTCAGCAACCGCGAGCAGCTCACCGTGGCCCAAAAGCAATTGGCGGGCAGCGGTTTTAGTAATTTGTTGTTGCAACAACGCCGCTGATTCAGTGCCTCAGACTGCGATCTTGAAGATCGCAGTCTGAGGAGCTGTAGGCGCTGACAAGGCACGCAGGCTGCTAAAGCGCTGGAGCCTGTAATCGTTGGCCCAGCTCTTCATAAACCATTACCGCTTTGTCCCACCCTCTGTTTATGTGTTCCCACCCCCCGCTCATCTGCATTCCCTCCCCGCTGTTGAAAAATCCGCGACAACCCCCATATGTATTCCCATCAGGCATTTTCGCCCCGCTGCGTGGAGACTCTTCCCTTGACCACCATCGTTTCAGTACGCCGTCACGGCAAAGTCGTCATGGCTGGCGACGGCCAAGTTTCGCTTGGCAACACCGTGATGAAAGGCAATGCGAAAAAAGTCCGCCGCCTCTACCACGGTCAGGTAATCGCTGGTTTTGCCGGTGCAACCGCTGATGCTTTCACGTTATTTGAACGCTTCGAAGGTCAGCTTGAAAAACATCAAGGCCATTTGGTGCGTGCCGCTGTCGAGTTGGCCAAAGAATGGCGTACCGACCGCTCACTAAGCCGTCTGGAGGCCATGCTGGCCGTCGCCAATAAAGACGCGTCATTGATCATCACCGGCAACGGTGACGTAGTTGAACCCGAAGACGGTTTGATCGCAATGGGCTCAGGGGGGGCATTCGCCCAAGCAGCCGCCCGCGCCTTGCTGATGAAAACCGACCTGTCGGCTCGCGAAATCGCTGAAACCGCACTCGGTATCGCCGGTGACATCTGTGTATTCACCAACCACAACATCACTATTGAGGAGCAGGACCTCGCTGAATAAGCCACCTGCCGGGCCAGCCCGCTGGCCCGTGTGTGCCCTACTTCTGCTTGAGGAACGCCAATTACTATGTCCATGACTCCCCGCGAAATCGTCCACGAACTTAATCGCCATATCATCGGCCAGGACGACGCCAAGCGCGCCGTCGCCATTGCGCTGCGTAACCGCTGGCGCCGTATGCAGCTGCCTGAAGAGCTGCGCGTTGAAGTCACCCCAAAGAACATCCTGATGATCGGCCCGACGGGTGTCGGTAAAACCGAAATCGCTCGCCGTCTGGCCAAGCTGGCCAACGCGCCGTTCATCAAGGTTGAAGCCACCAAGTTCACTGAAGTCGGCTATGTAGGCCGCGATGTGGAGTCGATCATTCGTGATCTGGCTGACGCGGCGATCAAGCTGCTGCGTGAACAGGAAATCGTCAAAGTGCGTCATCGCGCTGAAGATGCCGCCGAAGAGCGCATCCTCGACGCATTGCTGCCGCCTGCTCGCACCTTCGGTGAAGAGGCCGCTGTGCCGCAAGACTCCAACACGCGTCAGCTGTTCCGCAAGCGCCTGCGTGAAGGCCTGTTGGACGACAAAGAGATCGAAATCGAAGTCGCCGACTCGGTGGGCGTTGATATCGCCGCGCCACCCGGCATGGAAGAAATGACCAACCAGTTGCAAAGCCTGTTTGCCAACATGGGCAAAGGCAAGCGCAAAAGTCGCAAGCTGAAAGTCAAAGAAGCCCTGAAGATGGTGCGCGACGAAGAAGCGGGCCGCCTGGTTAACGACGAAGAACTCAAGGCCAAAGCACTTGAAGCCGTTGAGCAGCACGGGATCGTGTTCATCGACGAAATCGACAAAGTGGCTAAACGCGGCAATGTTGGCGGCGCGGATGTGTCCCGTGAAGGTGTTCAGCGCGACCTGCTGCCACTGATCGAAGGCTGCACCGTTAACACCAAGCTGGGCATGGTCAAAACCGACCACATCCTGTTTATCGCTTCTGGTGCATTCCACCTGAGCAAACCAAGTGATCTGGTGCCTGAACTGCAAGGTCGTTTGCCGATTCGTGTCGAACTCAAGGCGCTGACGCCAGAAGACTTCGAACGCATCCTGAGCGAACCGCATGCGTCGCTGACCGAGCAATACCGCGAACTGCTGAAAACCGAAGGCTTGAACATCGAGTTCATGCCTGATGGGATCAAGCGTTTGGCAGAAATCGCCTGGCAAGTGAACGAAAAAACCGAAAACATCGGTGCTCGTCGTTTGCATACGCTGCTTGAACGTTTGCTTGAAGAGGTCTCTTTCAGCGCCGGCGATATTGCCAGCGCTCAAAAAGACGAGCCGATTCGCATCGACGCTGAGTACGTCAACAGCCACTTGGGCGAGTTGGCCGAAAACGAAGACCTTTCGCGCTACATCTTGTAAGCCCAACCCGCGAAGGGTTGCACACCACCAGTAGCCGCTGGCGCAAGTTGCGTCAGCGGCTACTGTGTTTGTGCAATGCTCTGGCGTAGGCTCACTCAGACAGACCCAAGGCGATGACCATGATCCCCAGTGCCATCAACCTGCACAAAGCCTCAAAAACACTGACCCTTAAATACCCCTCAGGCGAGGAATATCACCTGCCGGCGGAATTTTTGCGTGTGCACTCTCCGTCCGCCGAAGTTCAGGGCCACGGCAACCCGATTTTGCAAACGGGCAAGATCAACGTCGGCCTGAGCAAAATCGAGCCCGCAGGCCAATACGCGCTAAAACTGACCTTCGATGACGGCCACGACAGCGGCTTGTTTACGTGGGAATACCTCTACCAACTGGCCGTTCGCCAAGAAGAATTGTGGGCTGACTATCTGCAAGAGCTGAAAAAAGCCGGTAAATCCCGCGACCCGTCAGAGTCCATCGTCAAGTTGATGCTGTAACTCGCTCTGCCTGATTGCGTAGCCGTTGGTGCTTAATGCTGCTCACTTAAGGCCAACTCTAGGAGCGAGCACGCTCGCGCCTACAAAACGCACGACCCGTGCAACCTTAACGAGTAGAGCGCGGCTTACGCGAACAGCATTACGCCGTTGGCGTTGGTGGTTTAGCGGCGGCTGGTTTTTTGCTCACGGCTGGCTTTTTAGCAGCAGGTTTGGCGGCTACAGGCTTGCTCGCTGCCGCAGGCGCTTTGGCGGTAGATTTGACGGCAGGTTTGGCCGGCGCTTTAGTCGCAGGCTTGGCCGCAACCTTGACGAGCGCAGGCTTACTGGCAACCGGGGTTTTGGTCGCAGTCACCTTTGCCGCGGCAGCCGTCAGCTTTTCAATGTGTTTAGTCAGCGCCTCAACCTTGGCGTGCAGCGCTTTGACTTCATCGCGACTCGGTACACCCAAACGTGAAATCGCGCTGCTCAGGCGCTTGTCAAAAGCCTCTTCCAGCTCGCCCCACTTGCCTAATGCCAAATCCTTAACATCCTCAACCTTGGAGCGGGCAGAAGACTTGGTGCTTTTGGGGGCTGCTGCTTTTGTCAGCTTTTCGGCCTTTTCGCCTTCTTTAACCAAACTGTCAAACAGCTTGCTGCCATCGGTATCGACCTTCGAGTACACGCCCAAACCGGCCAGCCAGATTTTGCGTGAATATTGCTCAACCTTGTCCACCCACGAATTGCTTTCTTGTGCAGCCGGTTTCTTAGCAGCCATCGTGTTCCCCTCAATGTGCAGGCGCGACGTCAATGAGCCGGATCGTCGCATCACTAAGGTGAACAAAATGCTCACCTTCATCAGGTTTAGACGCTAAGTGGGCAAGCAGCAAGGCAGGCGCGGCATCAAGACAGGGCTTTATCCAGCGAGCGTTCGATTTCAGATTGAATCATGCCGCTCATCGCTGACATCAACAGGCCCAGCTCAACATCGACCTTCACGCTCTTTTCGCCGATTTCCAACGTGCCGTTCACGCCAGAACGCTTGAGTTTCACGGTGTCGCCCAACCAGCTAGGCGTCAGCCCGTACTGCCCGGCCAACTTCTCAACCAACGGCTGAGCTTTTTCACGTGCGGCTTCGAGGCCAAGGTTATGGGTACGTTCAACGCGGATACGCGCCATGAGTTCACTCCGAGTAGAAAAGGCCGTCACTATACTTACATTGACCCTCGCCAAGACAAAGTCGGCCACCGGGATTAGAATGGCCAGCATTCTCTTTTGGTGACAGCGATATGACTGATCAGCGCAAAGGCAGCGATGCCGAACCCACCACGCATTTCGGCTTCAAAAACGTTCCAGAAAGCCAAAAGGCGGAAAAAGTCGCCGAGGTTTTCCACTCCGTAGCCGGTAAATATGACCTGATGAACGACGTTCTGTCAGGCGGCATGCACCGTCTGTGGAAGCGTTTCACAATCGAATTGTCGGGTGTACGCCCCGGTAATCGGGTGCTGGACATTGCCGGCGGCACTGGCGACCTGGCTCGTAAATTTTCGCAACTGGTTGGCCCTACTGGTCAAGTGGTGCTGGCCGACATCAACGCTTCCATGCTCAAGGTCGGTCGTGACCGCCTGCTGGACAAAGGTGTGGCCGGCAACATTGAGTTCGTTCAGGCCGACGCTGAAAAGCTGCCGTTCCCGGACAACCACTTCGATTGCGTCACCATCGCCTTCGGCCTGCGTAACGTGACCCACAAAGAAGACGCCTTGCGCTCGATGCTGCGCGTGCTCAAGCCGGGCGGTCGCTTGCTGGTACTGGAGTTCTCCAAACCCACCAACGCGCTGATGTCCAAGGTTTACGACGCTTACTCGTTCGCCTTTATGCCAATGGTCGGCAAACTGATCCTTAACGACCCGGACAGCTACCGCTATCTGGCCGAATCGATCCGTATGCACCCCAACCAAGAGACGCTGAAGTCGATGATGGTCGAAGCCGGTTTTGACCGCGTGACGTATCACAACATGACCTCAGGCATCGTTGCACTGCACCGCGGCATTAAACCCTGATGTTGCTGCGCGGCCTTCTCGCCAGCGTTGAAAACGGCATTAATCGCGTTCTACGCATGGACAGCACTGCCTTGGCGCGCTTGCAGCCCTTGACCGGCAAGGTCATTGCTGTCGAATGCGCGAGCCCGGCATTGCACGTCTTTATTCTGCCCAGCGATGAAGGCTTGCTGTTGGCCGGCCAATGGGCCGCTGACGCCGACTGCACATTACGCGCCCCCGCCTCAAGCTTGCTGCGGCTAGCCCTGAGCAAAGACAAAAGCGCTATTTTGCACAGCCCTGAAGTCGAGCTTGAGGGCGACAGCCACGCACTGATGGAGCTTGCGGCGGTGCTGCAAGACTTGGAGCTGGACTGGGAGTACGAACTCTCGCGCTGGTTGGGGCCGGTGGCCACAGCATTAATCGGCGGTCATGTGCGCAGCCGCGCCAATTGGTATCAGCAAGGGTTCGCCAGCCTTAATCAGAACCTGGCCGAATACCTGAGCGAAGAAGCCCGCACCTTGGTCGGTGAACGTGAAGCGCAAGCGCGTTTTAGCGAACTGGACCAACTCAAACTCGATCTGGACCGACTTGAAGCGCGTTTTGAGCGCCTCAGCCGATCCCTCAATTCCAGCGATAACGCATGAAGCTGCTTGCCATCCGCCGTTTGTTTCGCATCCAGCGCGTCGTCATTCGCTACCGCCTTGATGACTTGCTGTTCGCCCTGCCCTTACCGTGGTGGATGCTGTCACTGCGCTATGCACTGCCGTGGCGCTGGTTCCCGCGTAAAAAGCTGGAGCTGAGCCGCGGCGCAGCTCTGCGCTTGGCGTTGCAGGATTTGGGGCCGATCTTTATCAAGTTCGGGCAAATCCTCTCCACCCGTCGCGACCTGCTCCCCGCTGATATCGCCGATGAGCTGATGCTGCTGCAAGACCGTGTCCCGCCGTTTGACCCGCAACTGGCCGTCGCGCTGATTGAAGAGCAACTGGGCGCCAAAATCAGTGACGTATTCAGCCGGTTTGACATCGAACCACTGGCCTCGGCCTCGGTGGCGCAAGTTCACTCAGCCAAACTCAAAACCGGCGAAGAAGTGGTGGTCAAGGTGGTACGGCCTGGCCTCAAGCCGATTATTGGTTCTGACTTGGCCTGGCTGTTCATTCTGGCCAAAGTTGCCGAGCGTTTAAGCGCCGATGCTCGCTTGCTGCACCCGGTAGACGTGGTCAGTGACTACGAAAAAACCATTTACGACGAACTCGACTTACTGCGCGAGGCGGCCAACGCCAGCCAGCTCAAGCGTAACTTCGAAGGCTCGCCGCTGCTTTACGTCCCGCAAATTTACTGGGACTGGTGCCGACCTAAAGTGCTGGTGATGGAGCGCATATACGGGGTTCAGGTCACCGATCTGGCCACCTTGGCCGATCAACGCACGGACATGAAAATGCTGGCCGAACGCGGGGTCGAAATCTTCTTCACCCAAGTGTTCCGCGACAGTTTTTTCCACGCCGACATGCACCCCGGCAACATCTTCGTCAGCACTGTGAGCCCTTGGAGCCCGCAGTACATTGCTATCGACTGCGGCATTGTCGGCAGCCTGACCCCTGAAGACCAAGACTATCTGGCTCGCAACCTGTTCGCATTTTTCAAGCGCGACTACCGGCGTGTGGCGCAGTTGCACATTGATTCTGGTTGGGTGCCCGCGCACACCAAACTCAACGAGTTTGAAGCCGCGATCCGCACTGTCTGCGAACCGATTTTTGAAAAGCCGCTGAAAGAAATCTCCTTTGGTCAGGTACTGATGCGCCTGTTCCAGACCGCTCGACGCTTCAACATGGAAGTCCAGCCGCAGTTGGTATTGCTGCAAAAAACCCTGCTCAACATCGAAGGGCTGGGCCGTCAGTTGTATCCCGATCTTGACCTGTGGAGCACAGCCCAGCCTTTCCTTGAGCGCTGGATGCGTGAGCGCGTCAGCCCTAAAACCTTGCTGCGTAACCTGCACAGCCAGGTCGAGCAGATCCCGCATTTGGCCGGCATGACCCGCGACTTGCTCGAACGCTTGTCGCAACCCCACGCCAAAAACCAGCAGTTGATTGTGCGTGAGTCTAAAGATGGCTGGTTCTTGCGCTTGCTCGGCGCAGGGCACTTGGCGGCAGGGGCATTGCTGGCCAGTGTCGGCCCGCTGCATACGGCGGGTTATTGGCCCGCCGGGATACTGCTGGCCGTGGGCCTTTATCTGATCGTGCGCCGATCTTAGGCGCAGCCTGCGTCAGCGCCTATAGGGAGTTCTAGCCACTCTTAGGCGAGGCTGGCAAACTGTCGAATCGCTAGGGCGGAGTCAAACATGAAAGACTGGCAGGACGAGATCAAATGGGACAACGACGGCCTGGTGCCCGCAATTGCCCAAGACCATAAAACCGGGCGCGTCTTGATGATGGCCTGGATGAACCGCGAAGCACTGAGCCTGACTGCTGCCGAAAATCGCGCTATTTATTGGTCACGTTCGCGTGGCAAGCTGTGGCGCAAAGGTGAAGAGTCCGGGCATGTGCAAAAGCTGCATGAAATGCGCTTGGACTGTGACGCCGACGTCATCATTCTGATGGTTGAGCAAATCGGTGACATCGCCTGCCATACAGGTCGTCAGAGCTGCTTCTATCGCGTGTACGAAAACGCCGAATGGAAGACCGTTGACCCGGTACTTAAAGACCCGCACGCCATTTACCACGCAGGCCACTCCCATGACTGACACCTTGAGCCGCGTCGCCCAAGTGATCGAAGAACGTAAAAATGCCGAACCCGGCAGCTCTTACGTCGCCAGCCTGTACCACAAGGGCTTGAACAAGATTTTGGAAAAGGTCGGTGAAGAGTCGATCGAAACCATTATTGCTGCCAAAGACGCCGCCATCAGTGGCGATTGCAGCGATGTGATCTACGAAACCGCCGACCTGTGGTTCCACAGTATGATCATGCTCGCTCAACTGGGTCAGCATCCGCAGGCTGTACTTGATGAACTTGAGCGCCGCATCGGCACTTCCGGACACGTGGAAAAAGCCTCACGGCCAACCACCTAAACCACTTAGCAAAGGAGCACGGCATGGGCATTTTTGACTGGAAACACTGGATCGTCATTCTGGTAGTGGTTGTTCTGGTGTTCGGAACCAAAAAACTGAAAAACCTGGGCACTGACGTCGGCGAGTCGATCAAAGGCTTTCGCAAAGCCATGAACGATGACGAAAAACCTGCCGAGCCTGTGGTTCCGCCTGCGCAACCCACTGCTGCACCACAGCCGCACACCACTTCGACCTTGAACGAGCCGCACACCATTGACGTGCAGGCACAAAAAGTCGAAGAGCCGACCCGCAAAGACGTGTGAGCCAAAACTAATGTTCGGTATCAGCTTCAGTGAACTGCTGCTCGTTGGCCTTGTGGCCCTGCTGGTGCTCGGCCCCGAGCGTCTGCCCGGAGCCGCACGTACCGCGGGTTTGTGGGTTGGGCGTTTGAAGCGCAGCTTCAATGCGATCAAACAGGAAGTTGAACGTGAAATCGGCGCCGACGAAATTCGTCGGCAGTTGCACAACGAACACATCATGTCGATGGAAGAAGAAGCCAAGAAAATTTTGGCTCCGCTGCAAGACGTCGTGAAACCTGCCGCACCAACCGAAGTGCCCACCGCCGTAACGCCCGTCGAGCCAAGCCCTGCCCCTGTCAGCCTGAGCAAGCCCGCGTCCGAGCCTGCGCCTCAACCGGCAGCGCCACACGACCCAACCCTGCCACCGCGAGCCCCCTAAGCGCATGAGCAAGCCTGAAAACGACCAGCCAATGCCGCTGGTCTCGCACCTGACCGAACTGCGCACCCGCTTGTTGCGCTGTATCGCCGCGATTTTCATCATCTTCGCCGGGCTGTTTGCCTTCACTCAGCAGATCTACACCCTGGTGTCGACGCCGCTGCGTGAATACCTGCCCGTTGGCGCAACAATGATTGCCACCGACGTGGCCTCGCCGTTCCTCACGCCGCTCAAGCTGACGATGATGGTCTCGCTGTTTATTGCGATTCCGGTGATCCTGCACCAAATCTGGGGTTTCATCGCGCCTGGCTTGTATAAGCACGAAAAACGCATCGCCGTGCCGTTGCTGGTGTCCAGCATCTTCCTGTTCTATGCAGGTATGGCGTTTGCCTACTTTCTGGTGTTCCCGCTGGTGTTCAAGTTCTTCGCTGCCGCCACCCCGCAAGGGGTCGCCATGATGACCGACATCAGCAGCTACCTTGATTTCGTGATGACTCTGTTCTTCGCCTTTGGCGTGGCATTCGAGATTCCCGTGGCCGTGGTGCTGCTGGTATGGATCGGCATTGTCGACGTCCAATACCTGCGCAAAATTCGCCCCTACGTCATCATTGGCTGCTTTGTGGTGGGCATGATTTTGACCCCGCCGGACATCTTCTCCCAGACGTTACTGGCGATCCCAATGTGGATGCTGTTTGAAATCGGCATTCTGTTTGGCAGCTTGGTCAGCAAGAACAAGCGCGGCGATCATCCCGACGAGCAACCAAGTGATACCAACGCTCAACCGCCAGCACCGCAAGCGTGAACCTGCTGCTCCTCGAAGAGGCTGATTTCATTGCCGCTGATCGCGTGATCTTGCGCGATCGGCGCCTGACTCACATGCAGGAAGTTCACCGTGCAACCATCGGCGACAACCTGCGCGTTGGGCGCGTTGGCGGGTTGATGGGCAACGCAGAACTGCTACGGCTTGAACCCAAAGAAGCTGAACTTAAAATCCTCAACCTTGACCAACCCCCTCCCGCCAAATTGCCGCTGACGCTGCTGTTGGCGTTACCGCGCCCAAAAATGTTGCGCCGGGTGCTGCAAACCGTGGCCTCGATGGGCGTGCCCAAAGTGGTGTTGGTTAACAGTTACCGAGTAGAAAAAAGCTTCTGGCAAACGCCGTTTCTGGAGCCCGACGCGATTCGCGAACAGCTGATTCTGGGGCTCGAACAAGCCCGTGACAGCGTGTTGCCTGAAATCATCATCGAAAAACGCTTCAAGCCTTTTGTTGAAGACCGCCTGCCTGCGCTGGTAGACGGCACTTTAGGCTTGGTCGGCCACCCCGGCGATTACCCGGACTGCCCACGCGGGCTGGATGAGCCGGTCACGCTGGCCATCGGCCCGGAAGGCGGCTGGATCCCCTACGAAATCGACCTGCTGGCCAAAGCAGGCCTGCAACCGGTGCAACTCGGCGCTCGTATTCTGCGGGTCGAAACCGCCGTCACTGCCCTCCTCGCCCGCTTGTTCTAACGCCCACAGCAGCCTCTTCCAACAGGCTGCGGCTGGCGTCGCAAATCAGACGCTTGGGGCATCAACTAGACTCGCCACTCAGGCTTTACGTCCGCTTCGTTATCGGACGTAAATTCGATGCGCTGTAACTTCCAGTTTCAATACACTTTGTACATAAACCTATAGTTTCATTTGCGGGGGCCGATGCAAAGATTCCGCAAAAAAACCAAAAGGCCACGGAGGGCTGTTGTCGATGCGAGTCGACCGAGAAAAGGAGCTTTTCCATGATTCATTGGTTAAACACCACCTTAGGCAACATCAGTGTCGCCCGTAAACTCAGCCTGGGATTTGGTCTGGTATTGGTGCTGACGTTACTGATTGCCGTCACTGGCTGGAGCGGCTTGGCTTCTGTCATCGACCGGGGTAACAAGCTTTACAGCATGTCCAACATCATTGCGCTCATTAAAGACTTACGAATCGCCCGTATTAACTACGACAAAGAAAATGGCGAAAACGGCCCCGGCGAAGTCAATCAATTGCTGGACCACCTTGATAGCAGCTTCAAACAAGCCCGTGAGCAGATGACCGATGCCGAAGACTTGACCAAGCTCACCGAAGAACTGAAAACCCTTGAACAGTACAAAAAAATCTTCGCGCAAATAGACACCGCAACACAGGCCCGCGAAGCCAGCCGAGCACAGCTCAGTGCCAGCGCCGAAAATGCCGTCAACAGCGTCACCGCCGTTGAGAAGAACGCGCTTAAAGGTAACGACCTAGCCCAACTCAACAGCGTCAATCAACTCGGCAAACTGCTCCAGCAAGCGCGTTACGAGGTGCGTGCTTACACCTACAGCGGCGAAGAAGAAAAAGCCCAGCCCGCGATAGATGCCATTGATCAAGCCCTCAACGAGTTGTCGCGCCTAAGCGCCAAAATGCCCAGCGCCTACAACGCTGAGTTTGTTCAGGCCAGCACAGCACTTAATGAGTACCGCCAATCGTTCGTGCATTTCCATAACTCGCAAGTGCAGAGCGATCGCCAACTAGACCAGTTGCACGTACTGGGCGATGCCTTAGTCGACTTGAGCAACCAACTCTCGGTTTCACAAATCAGCAAACGTGACGACGACACACGGCACGCAAAAACTGCGCTCGCCATCTGTGCAGCCCTTGCCTTGCTGCTGGGCATCATCGCGGCTTGGCTTATCACTCGACAGATTGTTGGCCCCCTGCGACAGACCCTCAACATCGTTCGAAGCGTTGCAGCGGGCGACCTCAGCCAAAATCACCCCACCCAACGCCGCGACGAACTGGGCCAACTGCAGCAAGCTATTAGCCACATGAGTACCGGTCTACGCGAACTGATCGGCGGCATCAGCGAAGGGGTAACGCAAATTGCCAACGCCGCCGCGCAGTTGTCTGCCGTCACAGAACAAACCAGCGCCGGGGTGAACAACCAAAAACTCGAAACCGATCAAGTGGCCACCGCCATGCACGAAATGACGGCAACGGTGCAAGAAGTCGCACGCAACGCCGAAGAAGCCTCAGAGGCCGCCGTCACTGCCGATCAACAGGCCCGCGAAGGCGACAACGTGGTAGCCCAAGCCATTGAACACATTGAGCGCCTGGCCGCCGAAGTGGAGCAGTCCACCGAGGCGATGGTTCACCTTAAGCAAGAAAGCGACAAAATCGGCAGCGTGCTCGACGTCATAAAGTCTGTGTCCCAGCAAACCAACCTGCTGGCGCTTAACGCCGCCATTGAAGCTGCACGCGCAGGCGAAGCGGGACGCGGGTTTGCCGTGGTGGCTGATGAAGTACGCAGCTTGGCCCAACGCACGCAAAAATCTACCGAAGAAATCGAAGACCTGATCTCGGGGCTGCAAAGCGGCACTCAACAAGTCTCCAACAGCATGGACAACAGCCGCCTGCTGACCGACAGCAGTGTCGAGCTGACCCGCCGCGCCGGGGAATCGCTGGGCACCATCACCCGCACAGTCTCAACCATTCAGGGCATGAACCAACAAATCGCAGCGGCAGCCGAACAGCAAAGCAGCGTGGCCGAAGAAATTAATCGCAGCGTCATCAACGTGCGCGATGTCTCGGAGCAAACCGCCGCCGCCAGCGAAGAAACAGCATCATCCAGCGTCGAACTGGCGCGACTCGGCATGCACCTGCAAACATTGGTCACACGCTTCAAAGTGTAAACACCGTGTGTAGCCGCTACTGCTAACCGCGGTAGCGGCTACACAGGCTTGGCTTAAGGAATTGGCTACACTGACCGCGTGATAGCAAAAAGCCTGCGATGTCTGTCACACAATCAGCTAACGTCCTACAGTTCCAACGAACCACGCCGATGCCCTATTAACCATAAAAACCGCTGAACGTTGAGCGGCTCGCCATTAAGGCAACTCGGTCAAGAAAGGAGCACTGCCATGTACCGTTGGTTGGCACAAAAGCTGGGTAACATCAGCGTCAATCGTAAGCTCAGCCTAGGATTTGGCTTGGTGCTGGTGTTGACCTTGTTAATTACTGCAACCGGCTGGAATGGCTTGGTCACCGTGATCGATCGGGGCGACAAGCTGGCCAATATTTCAAAAATCATTGCCCTGACCAAAGACTTGCGCATCGCCCGTCTCAATTATGAAAGAGACAAGGGAGAGCAAGGCCCTCAAGAACTCAATGAGCGGCTGAGCGAGCTGGACGAAGCGCTCGAAGTTTCACGCAAGCAACTCGTCACCCCAGAAGACCTGGTAATGGTTCA
This sequence comes from Pseudomonas sp. E315, assembly GCF_055406205.1. Taxonomy (NCBI): domain Bacteria; kingdom Pseudomonadati; phylum Pseudomonadota; class Gammaproteobacteria; order Pseudomonadales; family Pseudomonadaceae; genus Pseudomonas; species Pseudomonas sp. E315. The sequence continues at coordinate 221,879 of NZ_JBUZPJ010000006.1, forward strand.
GCAACAACTGGCTGCCGTGACCGACTACCGACGCGCAGTCGCGGATATCACGCTGGCCACCCAAGCCCGCGAGTCTAACCGCGAGCAATTGGGCGCGACGGCCGATGCAGCTGTCGACAAAGTCGCCAGTGTCGAGAAAGCCTTGCTGCAAGGTGAGAGCCTGGCGCAATTCAACAGCATTATCGAACTGGGAAAGCTGGTTCAACAGGCGCGCTTTCAGGTACGCGGTTACACCTACAGCAGCAAACCTGAGGCCGAAAAGCTTGCGCTGGACGCCATTGATAACGCCTTAAAAGAACTCTCCAGCCTGCCTGCCAAGCTTCCCGATGAACACATCACTCATTTGCAGCAAGCCAGTGAGGCGCTGCAAAACTATCGTGCAGCCGTTCTGGGTTTTCGTGACGCGCTGGCTTCCAACAATCAAACACTTGAGCGCATGCATGTGTTGGGCAACAGCCTGATCGACCTGAGCAAACAGCTTTCAAGCCTGCAAGCCGTCAAGCGTGATAACGACAGCCAGCGCGCTAAAACACTGCTCGCCGGGTGTACGCTGCTGGCCTTGGTGCTGGGCATTCTTGCGGCCTGGAGCATCACCCGCCAGATCGTCACACCGCTTGCACAAACGCTCAAAACGGTTGAACGCGTGGCCTCGGGCGATCTGACGCAAAACACCGACACAACGCGCAAAGATGAACTGGGGCAACTGCAACGAGCCGTGCAGCGCATGACTGTGGGGCTGCGCGAATTGATTGGCGGCATCACCGACGGCGTGACACAAATTGCCAGCGCCGCCGAAGAACTGTCTGCCGTGACCGAGCAAACCAGCGCCGGGGTGAACAGCCAAAAGGTCGAAACCGATCAGGTCGCCACGGCGATGCACGAAATGGCCGCAACGGTGCAAGAGGTTGCCCGCAACGCCGAAGAAGCGTCCGAGGCCGCCGTTGCCGCCGACCAACAAGCCCGTGAAGGCGACAAAGTCGTCGGTGAAGCCATCGCCCAGATCGAAAAACTGGCCATTGAAGTGGGGCATTCCACCGAAGCGATGGGCCATCTAAAACGCGAAAGCGACAAAATTGGCAGCGTGCTCGACGTTATCAAGTCGGTGGCCCAACAAACCAACTTGCTGGCACTTAACGCCGCCATTGAAGCTGCTCGCGCGGGTGAAGCCGGACGCGGGTTTGCTGTGGTGGCTGACGAAGTACGCAGCTTGGCCCAGCGCACGCAAAAGTCCACGGAAGAGATTGAAGAACTGATCGCAGGCTTGCAAAGCGGGACTCAGCAAGTGTCCAACAGCATGGACAGCAGCCGCAGCTTGACCGACAGCAGCGTTGAATTGACTCGCCGTGCAGGCGACTCGCTGGGCAATATCACCCGTACCGTGTCTGCGATTCAGGCCATGAATCAGCAAATCGCTGCCGCCGCCGAGCAGCAAAGCGCCGTGGCTGAGGAGATCAACCGCAGCGTATTGAATGTGCGTGATGTGTCAGAACAGACTTCTGCCGCCAGCGAAGAAACAGCAGCGTCCAGCATTGAACTGGCGCGCTTGGGCACCCACCTGCAAACACTGGTTGGGCGGTTCAAGGTTTAAGAGCAAAAGTTCATAGCAACTGTGTTGCCTGACTTTCTGTAGGAGCGAGCTTGCTCGCTCCTACAGGATTTAGCGCGTTACAACACCTGACGCAAAAACGCCTGAGCGCGCAGGTCTTTAGGCGAGGCGAAGAAGGCTTCCGGGGCGGAGTCTTCCAGCAGTTTGCCGTGATCGAAAAACAACACGCGGTTAGCCACTTCACGAGCAAAGCCCATTTCATGGGTCACGCAGACCATCGTCATGCCTTCCAGGGCCAAGGTTTTCATCACGTCCAACACTTCGCCGACCATTTCTGGATCGAGCGCTGAGGTGGGCTCGTCGAACAGCATCACCTTGGGTTCCATCGCCAGCGCCCGGGCGATGGCAACGCGCTGCTGCTGACCGCCTGAGAGACGCGACGGGTACTCGTTGGCTTTCTGACCAATACCGACCTTTTCCAGCAACGCGCGGGCCTTGGCTTCGCGCTCAACCTTGCCACGCTTGCGCACGACCTTCTGCGCCAGGCAGAGGTTTTCCAGCACAGTCATGTGCGGGAACAAGTTGAAATGCTGGAACACCATGCCGACTTCACGCCGATACGCGTTGACGTCGGTTTTGGGGTTGGCCAAATCAAGGCCGTCGATGCTGACCGAGCCCGAGTCGAAGTCTTCCAGGCCATTGAGGCAGCGTAAAAAGGTCGACTTGCCCGAACCAGATGGGCCGATCACCACCAGCACTTCGCCCTTGGCGACGGTGGTGCTGACGTTGTCCACAGCGCGCACGATCTGCCCGCGGGTGTCGAAGACTTTTACCAGTTCGCGAACTTCAATCACTTTGCGCAAGCCTCCGCTCAAGCCGGCTGGCCAAATGCGACAGCGGCAGGTTGATCAACAGGTACAGGCCCGCCACGCAGAACAAAATTTCGAACGGCGAAAACGAGGTGGTGATGACTTCACGGCCACTTTTGAGCAGCTCAGTAATCGCGATCACCGACACCAAGGAGGTGTCTTTGACCAAGCTGATAAATTGCCCGGCCAAAGGTGGCAACACCCGTTTGAATGCTTGCGGCAACACCACGTAGCGCATTGACTGGCTGGCGTTGAGCCCCAACGAACGCGCGGCTTCGTTTTGCCCGCGTGCGATGGACTGCACGCCAGAGCGCACGATTTCTGCCACGTACGCCCCCGTGAACAACGACAGCGCAGCAATGCCGGCAAATTCGCGGGACAGGTTAAGCACAGTGCCAATAAAGAAGTAGAAGATGAAAATCTGTACCAGCAACGGCGTGCCACGCACCAACTCGACGTACAACGTCGACAGGTCGCGCAGGGTCGGATTATTGGACAGTCGGCACAAGCCTGTGGCCAAGCCGATCAGTAAGCCCAGCACACCAGACACCAGTGATAGCCAAACCGTGGTCCATAACCCGAGCAGCAGCGGGCCTGCGGCCCAATGTCGATTGACGCCAATCACGTCGCCCTCGGCTACGTCATCGCCTTCTGCCAGTTGCAGACTGTTGTCAGCAACTGTCACACGTTGTTCTGCACCATCATCGGCGCGCAGTACCACTTCGGCTTGATCGCCTTTGCGTACCAGTTCAATCACGGTAGAGGTTTGATCTGCCCGCTGGGCTTGCTCCGCCTGATAGACGAAGTACTGCGGGACTCGGTTCCAGCGCCATTCGTAGGACATCAGCGAGGTGGCGTAATACAACGCGCCTGCCAGACCGATGAGCACCAGCACGGTTAATACGTGCCAAGGCCACTGGGATTTTTTTTGTTTGATCACTTTGCAATATTTCCGTCAAGGTCAGCGCGGCCAGCTTTATGTCGTCGCTGCCGCAGGCTGCGATAAGGTCTGCGTCGTCTTCAAAAACGTGTTGCTACGCAACCCTTCGCAGCCTTGGGCAGCGACTACAGGGGTCGCGCTTACTCCATGTCTTTGAGCCAAGCGGTGTCTTTAAACCACTTGTCATGGATACGGTCATAAGTGCCGTCTTCGTGGATCTGATGCAAGAAGTTGTTGATGTAGTTGATGCTGTCGTAGTCGCCTTTCTTCAGACCAAAGGCCAACGGCTCGTAGGTGAACGGCTTCTCGATGAACTCCAGCTTGCCGTTACCGAACTTGTTAACTGCCACAACGTTGTAAGGCGCGTCGTAGATGAAGGCATCAGCCTTACCGTTAACCACGTCGAGCACAGCTTCTGGTTCGTTGTCGTAGCCGTGGTACTGGGCTTTAGCCATCAGTTTGCGGGCGACGATTTCACCCGTGGTGCCGATTTTTGAAGTCAGGCGGTATTGAGGGTCGTTCAGGTCTTTGTAGGATTTGACCTTGTCAGCCAGCTCCTTGCGGATCAGCAAGGTTTGGCCCACAACGATGAAGGGTTCGCTGAAGTTCAGGCGCAGGTTGCGTTCCTGAGTCAGGGTCATGCCGCTGCCAATCATGTCGAACTTGTTGGTCATCAAGGCCGGGATGATGCCGTCATAAGCGGTGGACACCAGTTCCAGCTTGACGCCCATAGACTTGGCCAAGGCTTTGAGCAGGTCAACTTCGAAGCCAATGATCTGGCCGCGTTTGTTGGTCATTTCGAATGGCATGTAAGTTGGGTCCATGCCCACCTTTAAAGTGCCACGCTTGACCGCGTCATCAATTGCGCCTGCATGGGCTGCGTTAACCGCCAGTAGTGCAGTGACACCGAACAGCAGACTCGACACAAACTTCTTCATCATCAACTCCCCCTGAACCTACTCAATAAAGGTGTTGGCCTACGGCGGGCTCGATGCAAAAAGCCAATAGAGCCGGGCGCTCACCCATTCGAGAACGGATGCTAACCCACTGCTGAGGGAGCACAAAGAGTTTGTGTCAAAAAGCGTAACTGAGGGAAGGCAAGAAGGAACTCGTCGCAGCTGCCGCAGGTTGCGTGCGATTGCACAACAATCGTAAATGCTGAGGTTATGAACTGTCTGATAGAACGCAACAACCGACTTTACGACGACTCAGTCGCCGGACGTAGCCTACGGCAATGGCTACAACAAGCCGATATCTCGCCCGCTTTAATAAGCGGGCGAGATATCACTCAGGCCGCTGGTTGCAACGGTAACAATGGCGCATGTGGCTGGGACGCCACTGCTTGACGCCATGCGTTGAGCCAGTCTTCGTGGCCTTCGTTCCACACCTGAGCATGCAAGCGTGCCAACGCGACAGGGTCGCTCAACAACGCCATACGCTCGTTGTTGTTGAGGCCATGAGGGCCGACCTTGAGGGCGTGGCGCACACGTTCGGTACGCAACCACTCAATAGGCTCCGCCTCACCGTGACGTGATGTTGCCAAGGCACACGCCAAGGCGTTCTGCTGCGGGTCGACCACTGAACGAATGAAGCCTTCGTTCAACGCGTGGTAACGGTTCTCATGGGTGTATTCGGCAGTGGACGACAATTCACGCGGCGGCGCGTACTCCTCAGGAATCAGGAACAGGCTTTCATCGCGGGACTTGAGGCCCAGCTTGACCCGACTGGAGATCACCGACACCGGAATCGACAGCATCAGCGAACCCACAATCGGCACCAACCACCACAAGAAGCTCGGGTTGAGCCACAGCACCAATGCAGCCCATGCCGCACCCAATAGCGTTTGCGGGCCATGACGGCGCACCGCTTCACTCCACGGCGTGGAATCGTCGTCACGTTGTGGCGAGTTCCAGGTCGCCGCCCAGCCAAGGAACGCGGCTAGTACGAAACGGGTGTGGAAGATCATGCGCACGGGCGCCAGCAGCACCGAGAACAGCATCTCCAATAACATCGACAGCGTGACTTTGAACTTGCCGCCGAACGCTTTGGCGCCCTTGGCCCAGATCAAAATGATGCTCAGCAGTTTTGGCAGGAACAACAGCACAATAGTGGTCGAGAACAGCGCTACGGCTTTTTCCGGGTGCCATTGTGGCCACAACGGATACAGCTGACGCGGCTCCATAAAGTACTGCGGCTCCATCAACGTGTTGACCGCCAGCAATGCCGTCGACAGCAGCAAGAAGAAGAACCACAACGGCGCCGACAAGTACGACATCACGCCCGTCAGGAACACGGCCCGGTGTACCGGGTGCATGCCCTTGACCAAGAACAGGCGGAAGTTCATCAAGTTACCGTGGCACCAGCGACGGTCACGCTTGAGTTCGTCCAACAGGTTAGGCGGCAGTTCTTCATAGCTGCCCGGCAAGTCGTAGGCGATCCATACGCCCCAGCCCGCACGACGCATCAACGCGGCTTCAACGAAGTCATGGGACAAAATCGCACCCGCAAAAGCACCTTTACCCGGTAACGGCGCCAAGGCGCAGTGCTCGATAAATGGCTTCATGCGGATGATGGCGTTGTGGCCCCAGTAATGGGATTCACCCAACTGCCAGAAGTGCAAACCGGCTGTAAACAGCGGCCCGTAAACCCGTGTCGCGAATTGCTGCATGCGCGCATACAAGGTGTCCATGCCCGATGCACGGGGCGCGGTCTGGATGATGCCCGCGTCTGGCGTGGCTTCCATCAAGCGCACCAAACTGGTCAGGCATTCGCCGCTCATGACGCTGTCGGCGTCGAGCACCACCATGTACTTGTAGTCACCGCCCCAGCGACGGCAGAAGTCGTCGAGGTTGCCACTTTTACGCTTCACACGACGGCGACGACGGCGATAGAAAATCCGCCCAAAGCCTTCTGTCTCGCGGCACACATCCAACCAGGCCTGTTGCTCGGCGACACAAATATCAGGGTCGTTACTGTCGCTGAGGACAAAAAAGTCGAAGCGATCCAGGTCACCCGTGGCAGCCACCGACTCGTACGTCGCACGTAACCCGGCAAACACGCGGGCCACGTCTTCGTTACAAATCGGCATCACCAGCGCAGTACGTGCTTGCTCCGGGATCGGCTCATTACCGGCGCTGGCGCCAGAAATGCGGTATTTGTCGTGCCCGGTGAGCAGCTCCAGAAAGCCCATCAAGGCCGTCCAAAAACCTGCCGACACCCAACAAAACAGGATCCCGAACAAAATCAGGATGCTGGTTTGCAGCGCATACGGCAGCACTTGCTGCGCCGTTTGCATTAACGGCTGGTGAATCACTTCGTCCAGATCAACGAACGCCCAGCCTTGGTACGGCATGATGCCTTTCATGTACCAGCCAGCGACGATGGTTTGGCCGAGCATCAACACCAACAGGATGTAACGGCGGATCGAACCCACGGTACGCCAGCGCGCCTTGGGCAGCACACGCTCGTCGATTTTGGCAGCCGGTGGATTACTTCGCCCGGTCAGACGCCGCCAGCCACGTACCAAAATATTGGTACGCCACGGCTCGGGCACCACTTTGGTGCGACGAATCGGTGGCGTGGCCTTGAGCATTACGCGGCCGCTGGCGTCGAGGGCGAGCATTTCTGCTTCCTCCAACGCCTCGGCAGAGCTGAGGTTCAGACGCGTGCCCACTGAGGCCTGAGCAGCCTCGTTCGCATCAATATCTGCACGGGCTGACAGGCGTTCATGCAACTGTGCGAACGAAGTGCAGCTCGCCAGTTCTGCGCGCTGCTCATCACTCAGGGGCAAGTGGGCCAGGTACTCGCTGAGCGAGGCTGGCTGTACTTGAGCATTACTCATCGGCGGGCAACTGGTAGCTCCAAGTCTCGGTCAAGACTTTTTCAGTCTTCACAGGCTCAGGCGTGGCTGGGGTAGCTTGAGCGTCAGACTTTTGCGCGTCTTTGGCTTTCTGCTCTTTTTTCTCGTGCAATTTGGCTGCTGCTTTTTCAGCTTTGGTCATTTGCGCAGCGGGCTTGGTCGCCGGGGCCTCTACAACGTCCTGAACCAGCGATGCACGCAGCTCGGTGGACTTGCTCGGGTCATTGAGCTTCAAGCGCAGCGTCAAGCGCCAGCCTTTGGTTTCAGGGTTGTAACGCAGGTTGTTTTCGACCAACTCAGCGTTATCGCCAACGCTGACCACACTGCGCACAGCCGCGTCTTCAGGCAGTTTGCTCAGCGACGGGCCTTCAAAGTCGATCAGGTAGGCCACGCTGCCGTCTGGCTGACGGATCAGGTTCGATTGCTTAACGTCGCCAGTCGAACGCAAGGTCTGTTTGACCCACGCGCTGTCAGTCGGATGCAAAGCGGCTTCGTCCATCGTCCAGTGCAGGCGATACGCGAAGTCAAACGGCTTGCCGGGCTCTGGCAAGGTGTCCGGGCTCCAGAACGCGACAATGTTGTCGTTGGTTTCGTCAGCCGTCGGGATTTCTACCAGATCAACAGAACCTTTGCCCCAATCGCCAGATGGCTCGATCCAGGCGCTTGGGCGCTTGTCGTAGCGGTCATCGAGGTCTTCGTAGTGGCTGAAGTCGCGACCACGTTGCAGCAGGCCAAAACCGCGTGGGTTTTCAACCGAGAAGTTGCTCACCGACAAGTGTTTCGGGTTGTTCAGCGGGCGCCAGATCCACTCGCCATTGCCTGCATGAATAGCCAAGCCCGACGAATCGTGCAGCTCGCGGCGGTAGTTCAAGACTTTGGACGGCTGATTGGCCCCAAACAGGTACATGCTGGTTAGCGGAGCGATGCCCAGCTTGCCCACGTTGTCACGCAGGTACATTTGCGCTTTAACATCGACCACGGTGTCTACACCCGGGCGCAGAGTAAAGCGGTATGCGCCTGTGGCACGCGGCGAATCCAGCAACGCGAAGATCACCAAATGCTTGTCACCCGCTTTGGGGCGCTCAATCCAGAACTCAGTGAAACGCGGGAATTCTTCACCCGATGGCAATGCTGTATCAATGGCCATGCCACGGGCCGACAGGCCGTAGATTTGACCCTTGCCGACCACGCGGAAGTAGCTCGCGCCCAGCATGGTCATGATTTCGTCTTGCTTGTCCGCCTTGTTGATCGGATAAAGCACACGAAAGCCTGCCCAACCGAGGTTTTCGGTGGCTTTAGGATCGAACTGAACATCGCCAAAATCGAAACGACTGGCGTCGTACTTGATCTCTTGGACTTTGTCGGTGGTGACTTCGTTGATCTTCACCGGCGTGTCGAAGTGCATGCCCTGGTGATAGAACGACAACTTGAATGGGGTTTTCTGATCGGCCCACTGTGCCTTTTCATTGCGGAAACGAATTTTCTGGTAGTCCGCGAACTTCATGTCACGGAATTCGTTTGGCAAATTGCTGCGTGGCGCTTGGTATTTTTGCCCAGCGAGGGTTTTAGCCTCAGCCGCCACGTCATCCAGACTGAATGCCCACAGTTGACCCGCACCGAACAAGCAAAAGAGCGCAGAGCCCGTCACCAGTGCGTTGCGTAACCGCTTGGCAGACAATTTTGGTGCATTAAATGGACTTACAATCACGAGCAAACCTCGCCGAATACAGATGATGAAACCAACCGCCAGCGATCTTATGCCGGGTTGGCGAGCACTGTTCCGACCTTCAAAGGAATGAATGATTCCCCCTGCCTGCCGGATAAGCCTCTGTGTAGCGCGGGATTATCTAGTAGCCCGCGTTACAACGCATCAACTGTCACCAAGTATTTCTCGTGAAAAAACCCTGTTTTCAGACGAAATCGCGGGTTTTCACGCTTTTAGACCTGCAACAAAAATGTAACAGGCCCGTCGTTGACCAAATGCACCTGCATGTCGGCACCAAATTGCCCGGATTCGACCACTGGATGGAGCCTTTTAGCCTGCGCCAGCAGATGGTTAAACAGTGCTTGGGCCATCGTCGGAGGCGCTGCGGTGGAGAAACTCGGCCGCAGTCCGCTTTTGGTGTCAGCGGCCAACGTGAACTGCGACACCAGCAACAATCCGCCGCTCACATCTGCCAGCGACAGGTTCATTTTGCCGTCAGCATCGCTGAACACGCGGTAGTTAAGCAGCTTGTGCAGAAGTTTGGCGGCATGGGCCTCGGTATCACCGGGTTCGACGGCAACCAACACCAACAAACCCTGATCAATCGAGCCGACAATCTCGCCGCCCACTTCTACCCGCGCGCCACTGACGCGTTGTAACAAGCCCTTCATGCTTCGTCCGGCGGCATCTTGAGCAGGCTCCGGGCCATTTGCTCAGTCGCACGCACCAAGGCGTCTGTAATACCGGGTTCAGAGGCCGAATGTCCTGCATCGCGAATCACTTGCAGCTCGCTGACCGGCCAGGCCTGATGCAGCGCCCACGCATTATCCAGCGGGCAAATCACGTCGTAGCGGCCATGCACGATCACACCCGGCAAGTGGGCAATTTTGTGCATGTCGCGAAGCAGTTGGTTGGGCTCAAGGAACGCGCTGTTGGTGAAGTAATGGCACTCAATCCGCGCAATGGATAACGCCCGATGCGGGTCACAAAAGCGATCAACCACTTGCGGGTTGGGGCGCAGGGTGGCAGTGCGGCCTTCCCAGGTAGACCACGCTTTGGCGGCGTGCATTTGAGCGATCTGGTCATTGCCAGTCAGCCGCTTGTGAAAGGCGCTGAGCAGGTCGTGACGTTCTTCTTGAGGGATCGGCGCCACGTAGTCCTGCCAGTAATCCGGGAACAGTCGGCTGGCCCCAGCCTGATAGAACCATTCGATTTCTTGCGGACGGGCCAGAAAGATCCCGCGCAAAATAAGCCCATGAACCCGCTCAGGATGGCTCTGAGCATACGCCAGCGCCAAGGTCGACCCCCAAGAGCCGCCAAACAGCACCCACTTGTCGATTTTCAAGAACAGACGAATCCGCTCCATGTCGGCCACTAGATCCCAGGTGGTGTTGTTCTCCAGACTGGCGTGTGGGGTTGAGCGCCCGCAACCGCGCTGGTCGAAGGTGATGATGCGATACAGATTAGGATCGAAATAGCAGCGGCTATTGGCGTCACACCCCGCCCCAGGACCACCGTGGATAAACACCACCGGCAGGCCGTCTGGCGAGCCGCTTTCATCAACATAAAGAACATGCGGCCCATCAACAGCCAGATCATGCCGGGCGTAGGGTTTGATCTGCGGGAACAAGGTCTGCATTACGCACTCCGTGAGGTTGAGGCCATCCCTGAGGGGACATCAAAAATGTTGCCGTTTGGCATCATAAACCCGATTGAGGGGAATGAGCATGCCCTTATGGAAGCTGTGGACTCTGACCCAGTGGTCGCTGCCTTAGGCTGCGATAAGGTTCGCAGTGTCTTGTTGCGCATTTAAAAACACAATCGCTCGCGCTCGATCGCAGCCTGCGCCAGCGACTGCCCGGTTTAGGTGTAACGCTCACGCCCCCACTCAATGATCCGCGCCAGCAGTTGTTTAAGCACGACTTGGGTCGGCGCGGCCAAGTCAGTGCGGTAGTTAAAGGGCTCAAATTCTTCCATGTAAGTGCTCTGCGCCAACTCCAGTTGCACCGCATGAACGTTGTCAGCCGGGTTGCCGTAATGACGGGTAATGTGGCCCCCCTTAAAGCGCCCGTTCAGTACATGGCTGTAAGCCGGGTGCTGCGCGCAGATCGCTTCCAGATCGCTGGCCAGTTGTGGGGCGCAACTGGCGCCGTTGAAAGTGCCCAGGTTGAAGTCTGGCAAGCGTCCGTCAAACAGATGCGGCACATGGGAGCGAATGGAGTGCGCATCAAACAACAAGGCGTAACCAAACTCGGCCTTAAGGCGCGCCAATTCCTGTTGCAGCGTCTGGTGATAGGGCTTCCAGATGGTCTCCAGATAAGTGGCTCGCTCTTGCACCGTCGGCACAAACCCCTCACGAAACAGTGGCACGCCGTCAAACAAGGTGGCCGGGAACAAGCCCGTGGTCGCACCCACGTACATCGGCGCATCGTCTTCAGGCCGGTTGAGGTCGATGACAAAACGCGAATACTCAGCCGCCAAGGTGCTGGCGCCTAACTCGGCGGCAAACTCGTACAGCCTTGGGATATGCCAATCGGTGTCTGGCAGGCTTTGCGCCTGGGGAATCAGCCCGGCCTTGACCGCAGGCGTCAGGCGCAAGCCCGCGTGGGGCATGCTGATCAACAGTGGCACGCGGCCTTGTTTGAATGTCAGAACCTTATCCACAACCTTTCTCCTAAAGCGTTACATCAACGCCATTTCGTACAACACGTTTGTCCAGATCACCGCCCAGCCAGTACGCAAGGTCTGCCGGGCGGTCAATGTTCCAGGCCACAAAGTCAGCCACTTTGCCGGGTTCAAGCGAGCCGTGGGTTTCGCCCATGCCCAGCGCTGTAGCCGCATGTTGCGTCACACCCGCCAGCGCTTCTTCGGGCGTCATTCGGAACAAGGTGCAGGCCATGTTCAGCATTAAGCGCAACGACAATGCGGGTGAGGTGCCGGGGTTGAGGTCACTGGCGATGGCAATTTTTACCCCGTGTTTGCGCAAGGCATCCATCGGTGGCAATTGGGTCTCGCGCAAAAAGTAAAACGCCCCTGGCAACAGCACAGCCACAGTCCCGGACTGGGCCATCGCGATGGCGTCTTCTTCGGTCATGAACTCCAGATGGTCCGCCGACAGCGCTTGATATCGCGCAGCCAAGCTTGAGCCATTGAGTGACGAAAGTTGCTCGGCGTGCAATTTGACCGGCAACCCCAGCTCTTGCGCCACTTTGAATACTCGCTCCACCTGCGCTGGCGAAAACGCCAGGTACTCGCAGAACGCATCCACAGCATCTACCAACCCTTCGGCAGCCAGCGCTGGCAGCATTTCGGTGCAAATGTGCTCAATGTAGTCGTCGGCGCGATCCTTGTACTCGGGTGGCAAGGCATGGGCCGCCAAACACGTACTGCGAACCGTGACGGGCAGCTCTTCCCCCAAACGACGAATCACCCGCAAGATTTTGCGTTCGCTTTCCAGACTCAGGCCGTAACCGGACTTGATCTCAACGCTGGTCACACCATCGCGCAACAAACAGGTCAAACGCTGACGTGCGCTGGCGAACAATTCGTCTTCGCTGGCAGCGCGCGTCGCACGTACCGTGCTGGCAATACCGCCACCCGCCGCAGCAATTTCGGCATAGCTCACACCTTGCAAGCGCTGCTCGAACTCACCGCTGCGGTTGCCGCCAAACACCGTGTGCGTGTGGCAATCAATCAGCCCCGGCGTTACCCATGCGCCTTCCAGACCGTTCGTCTGACCATATTCGCCTTCGGGTAATTGAAGGCGCGGGCCGATCCACTCAATGAAGCCGTCACGGGTGACGATAGCCGCGTCTTCAATAATCGAATACGAGCCATCAGCCATGGTTGCCACATTGCAGTGCTGCCAAAGCGTTTTCATTCACTCACTCCGCACAAAATCGGTTAATTCAAGAAGGCTCAGGCGCCACTTCAACCGCCCGCCCGGCTGCCGGCTTTACCCACAACCGATAAGCCACAATCAACAGCACAATCCAGACTGCGCCGACGACCAATGCCGCCTGGGTTTCAGGGAAGTAACCCAGCACCCCAAAGATGAACACCATAAACGCAATCGCGGCCATTGGAGCATACGGCCAGAACGGCACCGGAAACTTGAGCTGGGCCACTTCTTCACGTGTCATGGAGCGGCGCATGGCCACTTGAGTGACCAAAATCATCAACCACACCCACACAGTGGCAAAAGTCGCAATGGAGGCGATGATCAGGAAGATGTTTTCGGGGATCAGGTAATTGAGCACCACACCGCCCAACAACGTGACGCCCATCACCAACACTGTCATCCACGGCACGCCGTGACGCGAGACTTGAGCAAAGCCTTTGGGCGCATGCCCTTGCTGAGCCAGGCCGTACATCATGCGGCCCGCGCCGAAAATGTCGCTGTTAATGGCCGACACAGCCGCGCTGATCACCACGATGTTCAGAATGGTGGCCGCTGAGCTGATGCCCAAGCTGTCAAAAATTTGCACAAACGGGCTGCCTTGGCTGCCAATCTGAGTCCACGGGTAAATGGCCATCAACACAAACAACGTCAGCACGTAGAACAACAGAATGCGCAGAGGCACCGCATTGATCGCTTTTGGGATCACGCGTTGTGGGTCTTTGGCTTCACCCGCTGTAATACCAATGATCTCGATACCGCCAAAGGCAAACATCACCACAGCAAACGAGGCAATCAGGCCACCGACGCCGTTGGGCATAAAGCCGCCATAGGCCCACAGGTTGCTGATGCCGGTAGCCGTCGCATCTGCGCTTGCAGACGTGCCAATGCCGAACAGCATGATGCCGAAGCCGGCCAAAATCATCGCCACAATGGCTGCCACTTTGAGCAACGACAGCCAAAACTCCATTTCACCGAACACTTTGACACTGCACAGGTTTAGCCCGCCGATCAGCAGCACGATGCCCAATACCCAGATCCAGCGCGCCACGTCCGGGAACCAGAACCCCATGTAAATGCCGAAAGCGGTGATATCGGCCAAACACACGATGATCATCTCGAAGGCGTAGGTCCAACCGAGTATGAAGCCAGACATCGGCCCTAAATAAGTGCTGGCGTAATGCCCGAATGAACCTGACACCGGATCGCGCACGGCCATTTCGCCCAGCGCACGCATCACCATGAACACAGCCGCGCCACCAATCAGGTAGGCCAGCAAAACCGCAGGTCCAGCCATTTGGATGGCAGCGGCTGAACCATAAAAAAGACCCGTTCCGATCGCTGAACCCAGCGCCATAAAACGGATGTGGCGAGCCGATAGCCCGCGCTTCAAGCCTTGAGTTTGCTTGTGCATTTCGCGTCCTTAATTATTTTTGTCGGCGAAAACTGATGCAAAGAGGGCCGATACAGCCCTCTTCGTCTGCGTGATTACAGGCTCGGCAACATCTGAGCCGGCAGCAACGTGTTCAAGCAGCGGGACGCCAGCAATTGCATTGCTGCGTTGATGTCTGGAGCAAAGAAACGGTCCTTCTCATAAAACGCTACTTTGTCGCGCAGTGCGTTACGGGCCACTTCAAGTTTTGGCGAGGTTTTCAGGCCATCGCGCAGGTCGAGCCCCTGACAGGCCGCCAGCCATTCAACAGCCAAAATTCCGCGAACGTTTTCAGCCATTTCCCAGAGGCGTTTGCCCGCAGCAGGTGCCATCGACACGTGGTCTTCCTGGTTGGCCGACGTCGGAATGCTGTCCACGCTATGCGGGTGCGCCAGTGCTTTGTTCTCGCTGGCCAACGCCGCGGCTGTCACCTGAGCAATCATGAAGCCCGAGTTCACCCCGCCATTGCCCACCAAAAACGGCGGCAGTTGCGACATGTGCTTGTCCATCATCAGCGAGATCCGACGCTCGCTCAGCGAGCCGATTTCAGCAATGGCCAGCGCCATGTTGTCAGCGGCCATCGCCACAGGTTCGGCGTGGAAGTTACCGCCAGAGATCACATCCCCCTGCTCGGCAAACACCAACGGGTTGTCTGACACCGCGTTCGCTTCGATGCCCAGCACTTCGGCAGCCTGACGGAACTGAGTCAGGCAGGCGCCCATGACTTGTGGCTGGCAGCGCAAGGAGTACGGGTCTTGCACTTTGTCGCAGTTTTTATGCGACTCAGACACTTCGCTGCGGGTGTCTAGCAAGTCACGATAAATGGCGGCGGCATCCATTTGCCCACGCTGACCGCGTGCTGCATGGATGCGCGGGTCAAATGGCGAGCGCGAGCCCAACACTGCTTCAACAGTCAAACCACCACAAGCCATAGCGGCAGCAAACAAATCCTCACCTTCAAACAGGCCGCGCAAGGCAAACGCTGTCGACACCTGAGTACCGTTGAGCAAGGCCAGACCTTCTTTGGCCGCCAACGTCAGAGGCTGCAAACCGGCTTGCTTCAATGCGGTAACGGCGTCCAGCCACTCGCCCTTGTAACGCGCCTTGCCTTCGCCCAGCAGCACCAGCGACATGTGCGCCAGCGGGGCCAAGTCGCCCGAAGCACCGACCGAACCTTTGAGAGGAATGTGTGGATAAACCTCGGCATTGATCAAGGCGATCAACGCATCAATCACCACGCGGCGTATCCCGGAGAAACCACGGCTCAGGCTGTTGACCTTGAGCACCATGATCAAGCGCACCAAGTCATCGCTGATGGGCTCGCCGATGCCCGCAGCATGGGACAGCACCAACGAACGCTGAAGGTTTTCCAGGTCTTCGCTGGCGATTTTTGTCGAAGCCAGCAAACCAAAACCGGTGTTGATCCCGTAGGTGGTGCGGTTTTCGGCCAGGATCTGCTCAACGCAGGCCACACTGGCGTCAATTGGCGCCGAGGCGCTGTGGTCCAGACTGAGGGTGACAGGCTGTTGATAAATGTCACGCAGTTGGGCAAGGCTCAGTTGGCCGGGGATCAGGTTTAGCTCAAGCACGTTAATACTCCTTTACGCGTGTTCCGAAATTGTAGAAGCCGTTTGCGTTTAGCCGTTAACCATCGGCAGGTTCAGGCCCTGCTCGTTCGCGCAATCAATGGCGATGTCATAGCCCGCATCGGCATGGCGCATGACGCCGGTGGCCGGGTCGTTGTGCAGCACGCGGGCGATACGCTCAGCGGCTTCGTCGGTGCCATCGCACACGATCACCATCCCTGAGTGCTGCGAGAAGCCCATGCCCACGCCGCCGCCGTGGTGCAGCGAAACCCAGGTCGCGCCGCTGGCGGTGTTCAGCAGGGCGTTAAGCAGCGGCCAGTCAGACACAGCGTCCGAACCATCCTGCATGGCTTCGGTTTCGCGGTTAGGGCTGGCCACAGAGCCTGAGTCCAGATGGTCGCGACCAATCACGATGGGCGCTTTGAGTTCGCCGCTGCGCACCATTTCGTTGAACGCCAGCCCCAACTTGGCGCGCTGGCCCAGGCCAACCCAGCAAATACGCGCCGGCAAGCCCTGAAAACTGATGCGTTCGCGGGCCATGTCCAGCCAGTTATGCAGATGCGCGTCGTCAGCGATCAGTTCTTTGACCTTGGCGTCGGTTTTGTAGATGTCTTCGGCATCGCCCGACAGCGCGACCCAACGGAATGGGCCTACGCCACGGCAGAACAAGGGACGGATATACGCAGGGACAAATCCCGGGAAGTCGAACGCGTTTTCGACGCCCACTTCTTTGGCCATCTGACGGATGTTGTTGCCGTAGTCGAAGGTCGGAATGCCCTGCTTCTGAAACGCGAGCATGGCTTCAACGTGTTCGCCCATTGAGGCTTTAGCGGCTTTAACCACTGTGGCCGGGTCAGTGATGGCGCGGTCGCGGTACTGCTCCCACGTCCAGCCTTTGGGCAGGTAACCGTTGAGCGGGTCGTGGGCGCTGGTCTGATCGGTGACCATGTCCGGGCGCACGCCGCGGCGAACCATTTCAGGCAGTAATTCAGCGGCGTTCCCACACAAGGCAATGGAAATCGCTTTGCCTTCGGCGGTGTATTTGGCGATACGGGCCAGCGCGTCATCCAGGTCTTTGGCTTGCTCGTCGACATAACGGGTGGCCAAGCGGAAGTCGATGCGGCTTTGCTGGCATTCGATGTTCAGCGAGCAAGCACCCGCCAAGGTCGCGGCCAAAGGCTGTGCGCCGCCCATGCCGCCTAAACCTGCGGTGAGCACCCACTTGCCTTTGAGGCTGCCGTTGTAATGTTGGCGACCGGCTTCGACGAAAGTTTCGTACGTGCCTTGCACAATCCCCTGACTGCCGATGTAGATCCAGCTACCCGCCGTCATCTGGCCATACATGGCCAAGCCTTTAGCGTCGAGTTCGTTGAAGTGCTCCCACGTGGCCCAATGCGGCACCAGATTGGAGTTGGCGATCAGCACCCGTGGCGCGTTGCTGTGGGTTTTGAACACGCCAACAGGCTTGCCCGATTGCACCAGCAAGGTTTCGTCGTCGTTAAGGTGGGTCAGGCTTTCGACGATTTTGTCGTAGCACTCCCAGTTGCGTGCCGCCCGGCCAATACCGCCATACACCACCAGCTCAGTGGGGTTCTCGGCCACTTGGGGGTCGAGGTTGTTCATCAGCATGCGCAGTGGCGCTTCGGTCATCCAGCTTTTAGCGGTGAGCTGAGTGCCACGGGCCGCACGGATTTCACCTTCGCGGTGACGAGTGAGCGCAGCAGATGATTGTGGGGTAGTTGAAGTCACGGGTAACTCCTTAGCGTTGGCAGGTGCGTGGCGAGTAAACAGGCGCTCGACGCAAACTTATGTACTTGTACATACAAGCATATGCAAGTAAGCGGCCAACGTGCGGATTCTGAAAATGAAAATGTTGAAAGCCGTGCAAACAAAGGCGATTAAACGCATGGGACGTTTCTGAGGCAGGACTGAATAAATCAGGGAGATGTTACTGCGCAGGCGTTTTGCATCTTTTTGAGGCTTTCGGTAACAACAAGGTAGCAGGCCGGGCTGTTTGCACAGGAGCCGCCGCAGACTGCAATCATTTAAATGATCGCAGCCTGCGGCGGCTCCTAATGAATGCGGTGCGTGTTTTAGATTGCGCTGAGTTCAATCACACAGCAGTGGCCTGTTACTGAGACTTCTAGCAACTCGCGATTGCCGCTCAGTTGCAGGCAATCGTAACGGCCCAAGTGTTCGTGACGGGTGTTACCCAAGCCAATGTGTACTTGCCCGCTGGCGCTGAAAATCAATAACGTCTGAGCCGAACTGAAAAACCGCTGCGGGGCCGACGCCTCCAGCCATTGCAGGCGCGCGCTGTAGCGGTCTGGCGCATAGATAAGGTTGAAATCGCGGATCGGCCCGTCGATCAAAGCACACCCCACGGCGCTCTCGCCCTTAAACGCGAACGCATCAAACGGCAACAATGCTCGCGTGCGCACGCCATCGACTTGCAGGTTCATACCAGCACCTTGCAGCACGCTGATCACACGCTGATAGCCCTCAAAGCGTGAAAAACCACCCGACTCGTCAATGTCAGCAATCGACAGTCGCCAGCCAAAGCCTTCAAGGCCTTCCCCTGCATCGCGGGTAATTTCTTCAGTGCTGCCGCCGCCGTTCTTCCAGGGCATGCGGGGGTAACCCGCAGCACGTAATACTTTCAGCTCATTCATTTACTGAAGCGTCCTTCCAGGCGATGACGGGAACCGGGGTGAATCAACCGTGCAGCGCTCACAGGTTGGCGCCCAGACCAAGTGCGACGGCGAATCAACAGGCAAGGTTCGCCGGGTTCGATTTGCAGCAACTTGCACTCTTGTGGGTCAGCCAGAATCGCTTCGACCACGTGCTCGCCTTCAGTCAGTGGCGCGACTTGCGACAAATAGGCGTAGGGCGTTTGCAGCGTGAAGTCTTGCTTGAGGTAGTCCGGCGCCACTTGAGCATTCACGAAACGGTCCTCAATTTGCACGGCAATACCGTTTTCGTAGTGCACGATCAATGAGTGAAAGACTTTTTGCCCTTCGCGCATATCAAGCACCGCAGCGCGTTCGGAGCCAGCGACTTCTTCGGCCAGGCTGATGACCTTGCAGGTGTGTTGATGACCACGAGCCGCTATTTCATCCGCAATGTTGTTGACTTCAAACAGCGCGGATTGCGTTTTGGGTTCAGCCACAAACGTGCCGACACCTTGCATGCGCACCAACAGGCCATCGGCCGTCATTTCACGCAGTGCGCGGTTAATCGTCATACGGCTGAAGCCCAACTGGCTGACCAGCTCACTTTCAGAGGGCACGCGGTAATGCGGCGGCCAGTTTCCACTCTGAATTTGCTGAGTGATCATTTGTTTAACGCGGGCGTACAGGGGCGCCGGACTGTCGCCCATACGGGCAGCCAGCGGGGACACGGCAGGCGGAGTCGGCACGGGAAATCCTTGTTGATGAGTGAAAAGTCGTAGCTTGCCGGAGTTTACCGAGCAGGCAAACGTCTGTATATGTATATACAAATAACAAACGATGGGGTGCCGAACTGATGTCCGTCTTCTTTGCTGAGCGCGCGCTGTTACCGACAGGCTGGGCGAACAATGTCCGAATCGAGGTCGGTGTTGATGGCTGCATTACCCAGATTCAAGTCGATGCGCAGGCACACGGCGCCGAGTCTATAAAAGGCCCATTGTTGCCGGGCATGCCCAATCTGCACTCCCATGCGTTTCAACGGGCTATGGCCGGCTTGGCTGAAGTAGCAGGCAACCCTAATGACAGTTTTTGGACTTGGCGCGATTTGATGTATCGCCTGGTTGGCAAAATCAGCCCCGAACAGCTTGGCATCATCGCCCGCCAGCTATACATCGAAATGCTCAAAGCCGGTTACACCTCTGTTGCCGAATTCCATTACGTGCACCACGACAGCACGGGCTTGCCCTATGCAAACCCGGCCGAGCTCGCGCTGCGCATCAGTGAGGCCGCACGCTCAACTGGCATTGGTCTGACACTGCTGCCAGTGCTTTACAGCCACTCAGGCTTTGGCGGCCAGGCACCGAATGATGGTCAGCGGCGGTTTATCAACAGCACCGAACAATACCTGACACTGCAGCAGCAGTTGCAGCCGCTGCTGGCGCAACAACCAGCGCAACAATTGGGTCTGTGTTTCCACTCTTTGCGCGCCGTTACCCCCGAACAAATCAACGACGTATTGAGCGCCAGCGACGCTGCTTGCCCCATCCACATTCACATTGCAGAACAGCAAAAGGAAGTGAATGACTGCTTGAGCTGGAGTGGTAAACGCCCGGTTCAGTGGCTGTATGACAACGTTGACGTCGATCAGCGCTGGTGTTTGGTGCATGCGACGCACGTTAACGCCGAAGAAATCCGACGCATGGCTCAAAGCCAAGCAGTCGCTGGACTGTGCCTGACCACCGAGGCCAACTTGGGCGACGGGATCTTCCCGGCAGTGGAGTACCTCGCTCAAGGTGGACGCTTGGGCATCGGCTCGGACAGCCATGTGTCTTTGAGCGTGGTCGAAGAATTGCGCTGGCTTGAATACGGCCAGCGCTTGCGTGATCAACGGCGCAATCGGTTGTATCGCAACGATCAGCCAATGATTGGTCGAACGCTCTACGACGCGGCTTTAGTGGGTGGCGCACAGGCGCTGGGGCAACCGATTGCAGGCTTGGCGGCAGGCCAACGGGCAGACTGGCTGGTGCTTGACGGTAACGACCCGTATCTGGCCACGGCTCAGGACGATGCCATTCTCAACCGCTGGTTGTTTGCAGGAGGCGATCGCCAAGTGCGCGACGTGATGGTCAACGGCCAGTGGGTGGTGCGTGACGGCCATCATGCTGATGAAGCCGACAGCTGCCGCGACTTTACCCGCGTACTCAAAGAGCTATTGGGATAAACAGACGCCCCTTGTGGGGCTAGCGAGGGCTGCGAACCCTTACGGCTTAAAACAAAAGATCGCAGCCTTCGGCAGCGCTTACAGGGTATTGAGGTATTGCGCTGACCATTCACGCACATCGGCGTAGGGGTAATGTTCCAATGCTGCAAACCCCGGAATAGCACGCGCCTTCATTTTGGTGAAGACCGGCACGCTGATGCCGCATAAAAACCGGGTCAGCCGTTCTGCCGGGGGATAACTTCCCG
The DNA here is from genome assembly GCF_055406205.1 of Pseudomonas sp. E315. NCBI lineage: Bacteria > Pseudomonadati > Pseudomonadota > Gammaproteobacteria > Pseudomonadales > Pseudomonadaceae > Pseudomonas > Pseudomonas sp. E315. The sequence continues at coordinate 242,849 of NZ_JBUZPJ010000006.1, forward strand.
TGTACTCCTGATGCTTGTGGATAAAACTGGCGCACAGCGCGTCAGCATTTTTATCCACAAGCGGCGACAAGGCAGGCGGATCAGGCAAGCGAGCAACCTGTCCGGCACACACCGAACAATGCCCACATTGTTGCGGGGCTTGCTCATCGCCAAAGTAGTGAGCCAAGCGATAACTCAGGCAGGTCTCACTGGCGAACAACGCCAGCATCGCGTGGATACGCACAATTTCACCCTGCTCATGGGCGCTGAAATAGTGATGCAACTCCAAGCTCAGCGCCTCAGGATCGAAATCTGTGACCAGCACACTATAAACATCCGTCATTTGCTTGCTTTCGAGCTCGATCCAGCCCTTTTCTTGAAAGTAATCCAGCGCTTTAACCACACGATTGCGATCAGCCTGATGCTGCTCATAAAGCGTGTCGAAATTCACCGTGGCCCAGGTTCTGGCACGGTTTGAGGTCTGAATAATGGCTGACACAAACTGTTGTCGCTCACCTTCAAACTTGGCCAATAACTGTTCTGGCTCAAGCACGTACTTAAAACGGTACTCGGCGAAGTAGGCGTAACGCGGCGCAATCAGGCCTCGCAGCTCTAACTGCACCAGCAATGTTTTAAGCGGGAGCTGACGAATATTGCTCTGATCAGCCAATGGCCCCAACAAAAACTCCCACTGCCCTTCAGGCGCAGCGGCCCGCAACTCATCGAGCACACAGCGAATGCCTTGTAACTCCGGCGTGTCACCATAAACGAAGTTTTCCAGCACGTTGAGACTGTCCCGATTGGCCAACACCAAGCAGTCCGATGGTTGACCATCGCGCCCTGCGCGGCCGATCTCCTGACTGTAATTCTCAATCGACTTGGGCAAGTCAAAATGCACCACATTGCGGATGTCGCTCTTGTCGATCCCCATCCCAAAGGCGATGGTGGCCACGATGCAATTCAATTGCCCGCCCATGAACTGACGCTGAATGCCTTCGCGTTGATCGTGGGGCAGCCCTGCGTGGTAAGCGCTCGCGCTAATGCCATGCTGATTGAGGTGCTGCGCGATCTGCTCAGCGGTCTTTTGCAACGTGACATACACAATGCTCGGCTGCCCGATACGTTCGCCCATCCATTGCACCAATCGCTGACGTTTAGCCGCGCCGGTGACCGGCTCTACCCACAGGTTGAGGTTGGCCCGATAGAAGCCGGTGGTGACAACGTCTGATTCGGCAATGGCGAATTTGGTCTGCATGTCAGCGATCACGTTAGGCGTCGCTGTCGCTGTGAGGAGCAAAGCTTGTGGGATGTTGAACTGGCGTTGGTAATCCGGCAGTTTCAAATAGTCTGGGCGGAAGTTATGACCCCACTCAGAGATGCAGTGCGCTTCATCCACCACCAACAATGAAATAGGCACTTGCTGCAAAAAGTTACGAAAGCGTTCATTTTTGAGACGCTCAACCGAAATCATCAAGATTTTCAGCTCACCGGCTTTAGCACGGGCCATGACTGAATTTGCTTCATCACGACTCTGCGCCGAATCGATGCTGGCTGCCGCAATCCCATGACGCTGCAAAAACGCCAATTGGTCTTGCATCAAGGCCAACAAGGGCGACACCACCAACGTTAAATGAGGCAACAACAAAGCGGGCAGTTGGTAGCACAAGGATTTGCCCGACCCCGTGGGAAAGATCGCAGCCGCCGAGCGCCCTGCCAGAACGGCACTGATGGCGGCCTCCTGGCCAGCACGAAACTGTGGATAACCGAAAACCTGTTCCAGGGTGTTGTGCATCACTGTCACTCCATTGACCGCTGAACAGCGCAAAAACTGACGCTAAATTGGCAGCGAGTCGAGAAAAGGTCGGGATTGATTCAGGGGGGATGATACAGGCTCTGACTTAAAGGTTCGGCTCCGTGGTCGCAGTCGCAAGCTCGGAGCTACAAGTACAGCTTCGCGCTGAAAAAATGTTTAGATGCCCACACTGCCCAGCTGGAAAACTACACGGACATACCCTCATGAAACTCGCCTCTGATCTCCCGGACACCCACACCTTGCGCGAGCTGATGCAGTTGCTGCATGAAGAAATCGGCCTGCCCGAACACAAAACTGTGAGCCTGAAGACCTCTATCAATATCGACCTGGGTTGCAACGGCAGCGACGCCCAACACTTGATGGAAACGCTGGAAGAGCGCTTTGGGCTGGAGCTGGCCGATTACGATGCGTATCGCTATTTCCAACCTGCGGGTAACGACCCGCATTTCAAACGCGAGGCCAAAGGTCGAGGCAACAAAGTGCCGCTGACCATCGGCATGCTCTATGCAGCGATCAAGGCCGGACATTGGGACACACAAACGCTGGAAATTTAGCGTCCGCAGCTTCGTAGGCTGCGCGTTTTAAAAATCACCGCGTCATCGCCCACTTAACGAACACAAAAAAGCCGCCCTTTCAGGCGGCTTTTTTGTGAATCAAAACACTGACCGAATGCTTACGCCTTAGGGCCAGCTGCCTTGATTGCGTCGCTGACGTCGAACTTCTTGAAGTTCTCTACGAACAGACCAGCCAATGCTTTGGCCGCTTCGTCGTAGGCTGCTTTGTCTTCCCATGTGTTACGCGGGTTAAGCAGGCCAGTGTCAACGCCCGGAACGGCTTTAGGCACATCCAGGTTGATGATGTCCAAGTGCTCAGTTTCTGCGCCGATCAGAGCACCGCTCTGGATCGCTGCAATCACGGCACGAGTAGTCGGGATGTTGAAACGCTTGCCAACACCGTAGCCACCGCCAGTCCAGCCAGTGTTAACCAGGTAAACCTTGGAGCCGAAACCGCGGATACGCTTGATCAGCAGCTCTGCGTATTCGCCAGCCGGGCGTGGGAAGAATGGCGCGCCGAAGCAAGTAGAGAAGGTCGACTTGATGCCGCTGCCCGAACCCATTTCAGTCGAACCCACCAGAGCGGTGTAGCCAGACAGGAAGTGATAGGCCGCTTGCTCTTCGCTGAGGATCGAAACCGGTGGCAGTACGCCAGTCAGGTCGCAGGTCAGGAAGATGACAGCGTTAGGCTCGCCGCCAAGGTTCAGCGGAGCGCGTTTTTCGATCAGCTCACGCGGGTAAGCTGCGCGGCTGTTCTGCGTCAGGCTGTCATCGGCGTAGTCTGGTTTTTTGGTAACAGGGTCGAGTACGACGTTTTCCAGCACGGCGCCATGTTGGATGGCTTTCCAGATAACTGGCTCGTTCTTCTCGGACAGGTCGATGCACTTGGCATAGCAACCGCCTTCGATGTTGAACACAACACCCACACCCCAGCCGTGTTCGTCGTCACCGATCAGGTAGCGGCTTTCGTCAGCCGACAGTGTGGTTTTACCCGTGCCGGACAGGCCGAAGAACAGGGTCACATCGCCCTCTTCGCCCATGTTGGCTGCACAGTGCATCGGCAGAACGTCAACCGCTGGCAGCAGGAAGTTCTGTACCGAGAACAGGGCTTTTTTCATTTCGCCGGCGTAACGCATGCCCGCGATCAGGACTTTTTTAGCAGCAAAGTTGATGATCACGCAGCCGTCGGAGTTGGTGCCATCACGCTCTGGCTCACACACGAAGTTCGGCGCGTTGATCACTTGCCACTCGTCTTTGCCAGCTGGGTTGTACTGTTCAGGGTTGATGAACAGGCAACGGCCAAACAGGTTATGCCACGCGGTTTCGGTGGTCATTTTGACAGGCAGGTAGTGCGCAGGGTCAGAGCCTACATGGACGTGGGAAACGAAACGCTCACGTTCACCCAAATAAGCAGCAACGCGATCCCAAAGGGCATCGAACTTGTCAGCCGGGAATTTGCGGTTGATCGGGCCCCAGGCAATTGCGGCTTGAGTTGTCGGCTCTTCAACAATGAAGCGGTCAGCTGGCGAACGACCTGTACGGTGGCCCGTTTTAACAACCAGTGCGCCATTGTCGGCAAGCTCGCCTTCACCACGGCTCAGGGCTTCTTTGACCAGATCGTCGATGCTCAGATCGGTGTACACGGCGTTATTAGCTTGCGTCATGAGGTTCCCCGTCGGCCATTGGCCGAGTGCGCCAAACGTTTTGTAGTAGAAATATTTGCACTACTACCGCGAAAAAAGTGGGCCGGATTATGCCAGAAACGCCCAAAAAAAGTAGGGTCCACCTGTCAGAACCGCGTTATAGCGGGCTTTGACAGGTGTTTTACCTGCGCTGAAACGTTTTAGTGATGAGTGTCAGAAGGCGACTGAACCCCGGCGCCGGAGAACAATTGATCAACATCGGCCGCATCAAATAGATAACGCTCGTTGCAAAACTGGCAGTCGATTTCAATGTGGCCGCCATGCTCGGTCACCAGATTAAGTGCATCGTCGTGACCCAAACTGGTCAGGGCATTGCCAGAGCGCTCACGCGAGCAGCTGCATTTGAATTCAATGCGTTCGTCGACAAATACCCGCAGCTCTTCTTCGTGAAACAGCCGAACCAGAATAGTTTCGTTGTCCAGCCCCAACAGCTCTTCAATTTTGAGCGTATCGCCCAGCATATTCAGGCGCTTCCAGCTTTCGGCTCGCTCGTCTTCGTCCTTAATCACTTCGGCCGGCAGTTGCTGCAACAGCATGCCACGGGCACGTTTGCCGTCAGCTGCAAGCCAGAAACGGGTCGGCACTTGGTGCGACATCACGAAGTAGTTGGTGAAGCATGCAGACAAGTCAGCGCCGTCCAGATCCACGATGCCCTGATAGCGTTTGCCAGCAGTGGGATCAATGGTCAGCGCCAATACGCCATTGGGCATCAGGTCTGCCAGGGTGGCATCGGGCGTGATCTGATCGGCATCAAAACGAGCCAGACCACGAATTTCGCGCTCGCTGGTGCATTCGATCATCAGCAAGGGCACCGGGCCTTCGGAGCGAGCCTGCAAGCTCATCAAGCCATCAAACTTCAGACTGCCCACCAACAACGCCGCAGCCGCCATCAGCTCGCCCAGCAGTTGCTGAACTGGCTCGGGATAAGCGTGCTTGGCCAGCACTTCGGCGTAACTGTGATCCAACGAAGCCAGTTCGCCACGGGTGTCACTGTTGTCAAAAATAAAGCGTTGGGTGAAGTCGGTTTTAGGTAAATCGGACATAGGTATAGGGTTCTGAATTGGTGACAAAATGTGTTCAAGTCTTTATAAAGGCGCGTTTTTAGCACCATGAAGGTGCAAAAACCCAGCCAAGGGGGCATTTCATGAACAATCCCACTCTGTTCCAAACAAGGTGGAATTTCGGAGCACTTGCGCTTTGTAATTTACTCGCTCTAGGGCTCTTGTGTTTCTGGTTATGGCCGTTCGGCCAAATTCTGTGCCTGACTTTCGACGACTGGTTGTTTCATCTGCTCAATCGTCCGCTCGCTGATAACCCTATATGGCTCCATATTTGGGCAGTTGCAAGTCTGCGACCGTTCGATGCTGTGGTCGGCATTATTATGCTGTCACTGCTGATCAAGGGTAACTGGGTATTTGAAGCTGCTCAGGTGCGTCGCGCCTTTTTTGGTTTTCTTGCGATGTTGTTGTTGCTGGTCGTGATTCGCGCCCTGTTTTCAAAGCTCACCGCCTACATGGGATGGCAACACAGCAGCCCTTCGATGGTTTTTGACGATGCCATCCGCATGAGCGATTACTTTCCCGGGCTGGAAAAAACCTGGGAGCTCAAAGACCGCTCCGGCCAGAGCTTCCCCGGTGATCACGCGTCAGTGCTGTTGATCTGGGGCCTGTTCATGGGCATGTTCAGCCGAACCCTTGGCCAAAAGCTGGTGATCGCGGGGCTAACTCTGCTGTTCATGATGCCGCGGCTGGTCGCAGGCGCTCATTGGGGGCAGGACGACTACATCGGTGGCTTGCTGCTGGCCCTGTTGGCGTTGGGCTGGGGTTATTACACGCCGTTCGCCGCCAAGACCTCGGCCGGCCTGATGCGCTTAAGCGCTCCTCTGTTTTCACTATTGCAACGCCTGCCCCTGATTTCGCGCATGAGCATCGTGCGCGGCTGAGGCATTTGGGCCTGTAGCCTGCGCTGGCGGCTACAGGTCTAAACCATCACTCTGCACTGCTTGCATCATGAAACTGATGCAACTGGCGCCGTTGTTTTTTGGTCGGCTTGCCCTGCGTGGTGATCCCCATTGCCCCTGATTTGCGCAGGGCAGCTGCCTTCTCGCGCTTGGCAATGCTGTCTTCGGTTTCGGCGTATAACAACTGCGCTTGCGGCGCACCACGGCGCACCACTGAAAGCGCTTTGACTTCCACCGTGCGCTCATCAAGCCCTACGCGAATTTGTAACTCGTCGCCCAATCTCGGCTCTTTACTCGGTTTGCAGCGCTCGCCCCGACAATGAACCTTGCCGCTCTCGATAGCCGTTTTGGCCAAGGCTCGGGTTTTATAAAAACGCGCGGCCCACAACCATTTATCGAGACGAACCTTGTCGTCCTCTTCCTGCTTTTGCGCCATGTTGGCCCCTCTCCGCTTAAGTCGTCAGAAATGCGCTACAGCTATTACTGAACCTTGGCAGGCACCTGCTCGATAGAATGCTTATCTGTTAAGCGAGTGCTGCTTCAAACACAACACAGCCTACACGTAGATAACTGTCGCCATTTGCCGAATATTCTGCGTGAATACCGCTTCCAGGCTTTCAAACCGATCTCGTCGGTTGTTTTACCCGCAGGGTTCCACCTGCGGCCTGCATACGTTAATCGCTGGTTACTTATATTGAAGACTTTTGATCATTTGACCGTTGTCGGTCTGCGCGAGTGGGTGGCGCTTCCCGATTTGGGAATCGCGGGCCTGCGAGCGAAAATCGACACCGGGGCCAGTACCTCTAGCCTGCACGCCACCGAAATCGAGCCGTTTGTGCGCGACGGTGTCGAGTGGGTACGCTTCAATGCCCATTTGGGCACACTGGTACAACTGCGCCATCGCCACTGCGAAGCGCCTTTGGTGGCCATGAAGACCATCAAAAGCTCCAACGGCCATACCCAAGTGCGCTATGTGATCCGCACCAGCCTCGCGCTGGGGGATCGGGTCTGGCCAGTCGAGTTCACGCTCGCTTGCCGCAAGTCGATGCGCTATCGGCTGCTACTGGGCTCCAAAGCCCTGATTGACGGCCAATTGGTGGTCAATCCGGGCCTCAAATATGTACAAGACAAACCGGTGTTTCCGGTCACTACTACCTCTGCCACAGGTGTTGCATGAAGATCGCTGTGCTGTCGCGTAACCCGCGTCTGTATTCCACTCGTCGTCTGGTTGAAGCCGGGACTGAACGAGGCCATGAAATGGTAGTGATCGATACCCTGCGGGCTTATATGAACATTGCCAGTCATAAGCCGCAGATCCACTACCGCGGCAAGCCGCTTGAGGGCTTTGATGCGGTAATCCCGCGGATCGGCGCTTCGGTCACGTTTTATGGCTGCGCGGTGTTGCGCCAGTTCGAAATGATGGGGGTTTTCCCGCTTAACGAGTCGGTAGCGATTGCGCGCTCACGCGATAAATTACGCTCATTGCAACTGTTGTCGCGACGCGGGCTGGGGTTGCCAGTCACCGGTTTTGCCCACTCGCCAGATGATATCCCTGACCTGATTGAGATGGTCAACGGCGCGCCGCTGGTCATCAAAGTGCTAGAAGGCACCCAAGGCATCGGGGTTGTGCTGTGCGAAACCGCCACTGCGGCCGAGTCGGTGATCGAGGCGTTTATGGGCCTCAAACAAAACATCATGGTGCAGGAGTACATCAAGGAAGCCGGCGGCGCAGATATTCGCTGCTTCGTGGTGGGGGACAAAGTGATTGCAGCCATGAAGCGTCAGGCCAAGCCGGGGGAGTTTCGCTCCAACCTGCACCGCGGCGGTAGCGCCAGCCTGATCAAAATCACCCCAGAAGAGCGCATGACTGCCATTCGTGCCGCCAAGGTCATGGGGTTGAGTGTGGCGGGCGTAGATATTCTGCGCTCCAACCACGGCCCGCTGGTGCTGGAGGTTAACTCATCACCGGGGCTTGAAGGGATCGAAACCACCACCGGCAAAGACGTGGCCAGCATCATCATTGAGCATCTGGAAAAAAACAGCAGCCCTCATATGACACGTACCAAGGGCAAGGGCTGAATGCTTCGATAGCCGCTACCGAAGGCGGCGGACGATTGCGCAGCAGCCGTAAAGCCTGAGCGCGCGTTGTATCTGAAACAACGCACTACCGGACTTTACGGCTGCTTCGCCGCCGAACGCTGCCTAGCGGCAGCTGCTACGGGGAACTCTGACTACACCGCGCCGCGGGGCAGCATCAGCCCTAGCGGCAGACGTACCCGAGCCTCAAGGCCACCACCGGCACGGTTACGCAATTCGACATTCCCGCCGTGCAGAGCCGCAATACGTTTGACGATTGCCAAGCCAAGCCCTGTGCCTTTGCCGCCACGCGCACGGTCACCACGAATGAACGGGTTAAAAATACCTTCCAGCTCGGCAGGATCAATGCCCGCGCCTCGGTCCATCACACTCAACACCACATACGGGGCGCTGGTGTCTCCAGACACATAAGCCGCAACTTCTACACCATCACCAGCATGGTGCAAGGCATTGCCAATCAGGTTGTTGAGCAAGCGCTTCATTGACACACGACGCAACGGAAACGGCTGAATCGGTTGCAGGCGCAAGCGCACCTTTTCTTCGTTTTGGTTGTACGGCGTCACGACTTCGCGAATCAACTCACACAGATCAACCTCTTCAACCAGTTCATCACGGCCATCCCGGATAAACGCCAAAAACTGGTCAAGAATCGCGTCCATGTCTTCAATGTCACGAATCATGTCGTCAGTCAGGTCGCTGTGGTTGCCCATCAACTCAAGCGACAGACGCAAGCGTGTCAGGGGTGTGCGCAAGTCATGGGACACACCGGCAAGCATCAACTCACGCTCGCGACCTGCTTGCTCAACGTCTTCAGCCATTTGATTGAAGGCGCTGTACACCTCGGTCATTTCGCTGGGCGTATCGCTGATGGGCAAGCGCACGCTGCGACCCTGCCCAAGCTGGCGAGCCGCGTAAACCAAACGCTTGAGCGGTTGGTTGAGCTGGCTGACGAAAATCCACGCCGAGGCGGTTGATAACAAACCGATGGCCAGGAACCAACCCAGCACGCTCCAGATTTTTTGGCCGCGAAGTGGATGCGGGTACAGCGGCACTTTCAGCCAACCATCACCCAAACTCGGCGCGCGCACCCACAAGGCCGGTGGCGCATGCACGCGCAGGCGTACTTCAGTGTCGGCGCCCAGCTCTGCCTGCATTTGGCGTTGGTAAATTTCGCTGTAAGGCCAGTGCTGCTCGCCTTCAGGAACGCCGCCACCAACTACACGAATCAGCCCGGCCGCATCGGCAATTTTGTTGCGATCCTCCTCATCGGCGGCCCAATAAGCGCGCAGGGTCAACGCCACACCGTGGCTGTATTGACGATCGACTAAAACGTCTTCGTTCATCAACAGGTAAACCAGCGTCAGCGCCTTGGAAAACAGCACGACAATCAGCACCAGCCAGAGGGTGCGAGAGAAAAAACTTTGGGGGAACCACAGAGGGGTTTTCATAGACAACCGCTTTTACACTTTGCAGGAGCGAGTTCAAAGGCTCGCACAATTTAAACCAGCGAGCCGCTCAGGCACCCGAAAGCACCTGAGCGGCTCGCTCCTACAAATGATCCTTTACTTAGTCGCGTTGCCATCCGGCACGAACACATAGCCCACGCCCCAAACAGTCTGGATATAACGCGGTTTGGAAGGGTCTGGCTCAATCATGCGACGCAGACGGGAGATTTGAACGTCGATAGAACGCTCCAACGCATCCCACTCACGACCACGGGCCAGGTTCATCAATTTGTCGCGGGTCAAGGGCTCACGCGCGTGCATAACCAAAGCCTTGAGCACTGCAAACTCACCCGTGGTGAGCATGTGCACTTCATCGCCACGCTTAAGCTCACGCGTTGCCAGTGACAACTCGTAATCACCAAACGTAACGCTTTCGTCTTCGCTACCCGGTGCGCCAGGCACAGGGGCAGCTTGACGACGCAAGACTGCTTTAACGCGCGCCATCAACTCATCAGGGTTGAATGGTTTTGCCAGATAGTCGTCAGCGCCCAGTTCCAGACCCTTAATACGACTCAGCTCATCGCCCTTGGCAGTCAGCATGATGATCGGGATGCGATTGCCGGCAGCACGCAAGCGGCGGCATGCAGACAGTCCGTCTTCGCCGGGCAGCATCAAGTCCAGCACCACAAGGTTAAACACCTCACGGGCCAGCAAACGATCCATTTGTTCAACGTTTGGCACTGCGCGTGCGCGGTAACCTTTGCTGACGAAGAAACGTTCCAGCAGGCTGCTCAGCCCCGGATCGTCATCAACGATGAGAATTTTTTCGCCTTCAGCCGTTTGTGCAGTGCTGCTCATTGGATGCTCCTGTGATCTCGGCGCGCATTATGGCTTAGCTGCTGTTATACGCATCGTGTGCATTGTTAGCAGATTTTTCCTTCGCTGCTAGCACACAGATCATAGCGGACACAGCGCGCGATCCCCTGAATGCGGTATCGCTGGTTATAATGCGCCGCCTTTTGTGTCAGGCAACGTCAGATTTTCAATAATTGCGGCCGCATTATTTTTTTCAATGGCTGCCGCTTTTTGCTGATTTCACGGGTCAACAGGCTGCCCTTTTGGCCCAGGTAGCGGTGAACTCCGACCGCTCAACCAGCCTCGCAGGCTTTGATTTTCGGGCCTGCGAGCCTGCATCACAATTTGTCAGGTGGTTTTATGGACAGCATCAACAGCCGCATCGCCGAAGAACTCGGCGTGCGCCCGCAGCAGGTCGAAGCGGCCGTCGCACTTCTGGATGAAGGCTCCACCGTACCCTTCATCTCTCGCTACCGTAAGGAAGTGACTGGCAGCCTGGATGACACTCAACTGCGTCATCTGGAAGAACGCCTGCGCTACCTGCGTGAACTCGACGAACGGCGCATCAGCATCCTCGCCAGCATCGAAGAACAAGGCAAATTGACGCCAGAACTGGCACGCGACATCAAATTGGCTGAAACCAAAACCCGCCTCGAAGACTTGTACTTGCCCTACAAGCAGAAGCGCCGCACCAAGGGCCAAATCGCTCTGGAAGCTGGCCTGGGCGAACTGGCGGATGGTTTGTTCAACGACCCGACGCGCAACCCTGAAACCGAAGCCGCCCGCTTCATCGACGCCGAAAAAGGCGTGGCCGACGTCAAGGCAGCACTCGATGGCGCCAAATACATCCTCATGGAGCGCTTCGCTGAAGACGCCAGCCTGCTGGATAAACTGCGCAGCTTCCTCAAGCAAGAAGCCATCCTCAGCGCCCGCGTCATTGCAGGTAAAGAAGAGGAAGGCGCCAAATTCCGCGACTACTTCGAACACGACGAGCCCCTAAAAAGCATGCCGTCGCACCGCGCACTGGCGATTTTTCGGGGTCGTAACGAAGGCATTTTGAGCTCTTCGCTTAAAGTCGGTGAAGAACTGCCCGGCAGCATGCACCCCGGCGAGATGATGATTGCCGAACGTTTCGGCCTGCAAAATCAGAATCGTCCTGCTGATAAGTGGCTGGGCGAAGTGGTGCGCTGGACGTGGAAGGTCAAGCTGTATACCCACCTTGAAACCGATCTGCTGGGTGAGCTGCGCGACGGCGCCGAAACCGAGGCGATCAACGTGTTCGCCCACAACCTGCACGACTTGTTGTTGGCAGCGCCAGCTGGCCCGCGCGCCACGCTGGGGCTAGACCCGGGCCTGCGTACTGGCTGCAAAATCGCAGTGGTCGACGCCACAGGCAAGTTGTTGGAATACGCCACCGTTTACCCTCACGTGCCGCACAACAAGTGGGATCAGACCATTTCGGTAATGGCCGCCCTGTGCGCCAAACACTCCGTTGAGTTGATCGCTATCGGCAACGGTACGGCCAGCCGCGAAAGCGACAAGCTGGTGATTGATCTGATCAAAAAATACCCAGCACTGAAAGTCACCAAGGTGATGGTGTCTGAGGCTGGCGCATCGGTGTACTCGGCTTCGGAACTGGCGGCCAAGGAATTCCCGGATCTGGATGTGTCCATCCGTGGTGCAGTGTCGATTGCCCGTCGCCTGCAAGACCCGCTGGCTGAATTGGTGAAAATCGATCCTAAATCCATTGGTGTGGGCCAGTACCAGCACGACGTGTCCCAGCTCAAACTGGCACGCGGTCTGGACGCCGTGGTTGAAGACTGCGTAAACGCCGTGGGCGTGGACGTGAACACGGCTTCGGTGGCGCTGCTGGCTCGTATTTCGGGCCTCAACGCCACACTGGCCCAGAACATCGTTAACCATCGCGATGAGAACGGCGCCTTCAAAACCCGTGCAGCCTTGAAAAAAGTCAGCCGTTTGGGCGAAAAAACCTTCGAACAAGCGGCTGGTTTCTTGCGCGTAATGAACGGCGACAACCCGCTGGACGGCTCTGCGGTTCACCCCGAGGCCTACCCGCTGGTCAAGCGCATTGCTTCGGACACCGACCGCGACATTCGCTCGCTGATCGGCGACGCCAGCTTCCTCAAGCGTCTTGATCCCAAGAAGTTCACCGACGAAACATTCGGCTTGCCGACCGTAACCGACATTCTGCAAGAGCTTGAAAAACCGGGCCGCGACCCGCGCCCTGAATTCAAGACTGCTGAGTTTCAGGAAGGGGTCGAAGACCTCAAAGACCTGGAATTGGGGATGATTCTGGAAGGCGTCGTTACCAACGTGACCAACTTCGGTGCTTTCGTCGATATCGGCGTGCATCAGGACGGTCTGGTGCACATCTCGGCACTGTCCGAAAAGTTCATCAAAGACCCGCGTGAAGCGGTCAAAGCCGGTGATGTGGTCAAGGTCAAAGTGATGGAAATCGACATCCCGCGTAAACGCGTCGGCTTGTCGATGCGCATGAGCGATACCCCCGGCGAGAAAGTCGACGGCGCTCGCGGCGCCCGTCCGGGCTCTGCACCACGCCAGCAAAACAGTGCTCCGCGCAAAGAAACCGTAGCTGCAGCCCCGGCCAATAACGCAATGGCATCGCTGTTCGCCAACGCCAAGCAGTTGAAGAAACGCTGATGGAAATTGCGGCCAGCCTGACCCAAAGCGCGTTCAGCCAATTGCTTGGCTGTCGCGTGGTGCAACTCGACGAAGGGGTGGCGCAAGTCGCCCTGAACCTTGAGCCGCAGCTGCGTAACCGAGGCGGCAAGTTGCACGGTGGGGCGTTGTTCAGTCTGGTCGATATCAGCATGGGACTGGCGTGTTCCAGCGTCCACGGTTTCGACCAGCAGAGCGCGACCATTGAGTGCAAGATCAACTACATCCGGGCGGTGTCTGAAGGCGAAGTGCTGTGCATCGCCAAAGTCATTCACGCCGGACGCCGCACGCTGGTCGTCGAAGCTGACGTCATGCAAGGCGACAAGTTGATTGCAAAAGCACAAGGCACGTTCGCTGTCCTGTAGCGGCCAACCGGTGATTTGAGTTAATTTCGGCACTGCATTACGCGGTGCCGAAATGCGCTTGGAGCGCCGAGTGCCAAAACAAGGACGGGGCTGAGCACGACTTATTTAAAGCCAGGCGACAACGCCGGTTTCAACTTCACCCTTGTAGACCGTCCTGACCACCCCCATATTGGGGCGACTGACGCGTGAAGGAATCCAACTTGAGCCAAATTCTCAACCGCCGCCTGGCTCTGCTCAGCGAGCGCACTAACCTCACTCTGCTTGAGCAGTGCCTGCATGGTATCGAGCGCGAGTGCCTGCGCGTCACGGGCGATGCTCGTTTGGCGCAGACGCCGCACCCCGAAGAACTGGGCTCAGCCCTGACCAACGATCAAATCACCACCGACTATTCCGAGTCGCTGCTGGAGTTCATCACCCCGGCCCTGCCCAACCCGGCAGAAACGCTGGCCAGCCTCGACAAGATTCATCGCTTTGCCTACAGCAAGCTCGGCAACGAGTTCCTGTGGAGCCCTTCGATGCCGTGCCCATTACCGGCCGAAGCGGATATTCCGATTGCCTACTACGGCACCTCCAATATCGGACAACTTAAATACGTGTACCGCAAAGGTCTGGCCCTGCGTTATGGCAAGACCATGCAGTGCATCGCCGGGATTCACTACAACTTTTCCCTGCCTGAAGCGCTGTGGCCGGTGCTCAAGCAGGCTGAAGGTTTTGTGGGCAGCGACCGCGACTACCAATCGAGCGCCTACATCGCATTGATTCGTAACTTTCGCCGTTACAGCTGGTTACTGATGTACCTGTTTGGCGCATCGCCTGCACTGGATGCCGGTTTCTTGCGCGGGCGTTCTCATCAACTGGAGCAGTTGGACGCCGATACGCTCTACTTGCCATACGCCACCAGCCTGCGCATGAGCGATCTGGGTTACCAGAGCAACGCCCAAGCGGGCTTGACCCCTTGCTACAACGATCTCAACAGCTACACCGACAGCTTGCGCAAAGCCGTCGCCACGCCTTACGCGCCCTATGTTGAAATCGGCACGCATCAGGATGGCGAATGGGTGCAGTTGAACACCAACATTCTGCAAATCGAAAACGAGTACTACTCCAACATCCGCCCCAAACGCGTGACCTATACCGGCGAGCGGCCGATTCAGGCGCTGGTATCGCGGGGCGTGCAGTACGTTGAAGTACGCTTGCTGGACATCAACCCGTTTTTGCCAGTGGGCATCGACCTGCCGCAGGCCCGCTTCCTTGACGCCTTCCTGCTGTATTGCGCGATGCAAGAGAGCCCTCAGTTTGATGCCAGCGAATGCGGCAACTGCTCGTCGAACTTCCTGAATGTGGTCAAAGAAGGTCGCCGTCCGGGGCTGCAATTGCAGCGCAACGGTCAGCCCGTTGAGATGAAGGAGTGGGCTGCTGAGCTGCTGGAGCAAATCGCACCGCTGGCGGCATTGCTTGACCAAAGCCACGGCGGCGATGCTCACAGCAAAGCGCTGGACGAACAATTGGCAAAAATCAAAGACGTGTCCCTGACACCGTCAGCCAAGGTGTTGGCCAGCATGACTGAGCACAAAGAAAGCTTCGCCCAGTTCTCGATGCGCCAAAGTTTGGCCCATGCCGAGTTCTTCCGTAGCCAGCCTTTAAGTCCAGAAGACCAAGCCCTGTTCGAAGAAAAAGCCCGTAAATCACTGCTTGAACAAGCCGAGACTGAGCAAACAGAAGAAGGCGATTTCGACCTGTTTGTGGCCTCGTATCAAGCGAGCATTTTGGCCATTAGTAACTGACCCTCCGCAGGCTGCGATCGTTTACCCATCAAAAGATCGCAGCCTTCGGCAGTTCCGCAAGCGGCAAACGCTTTTACAGGGTCTTTTCGAAGATCTTAGAATTGCGTTGATAGTTGTACAGCGACGCACGCGCTGCGGGCAGGCGTTCAACGCTGCTGGGCTCGAACCCGCGCTCGCGAAACCAATGCGCGGTACGGGTAGTTAGCACGAACAAGGTTTTAAGCCCTTGAGCCCGCGCCCGCTTTTCGATGCGCTCCAGCAGTTCGTCTCCACGGCGACCATGACGGTACTCCGGGTTGACCGCTAAACACGCCAGCTCTCCTGCATCCGAATCAGCAATCTGATACAGCGCCGCACACGCGATAATCATGCCTTCGCGCTCGACCACGCTGAATTGCTCAATCTCACGCTCCAGCACCTCGCGCGAGCGGCGCACCAGCACGCCTTGCTCTTCCAGCGGGCTTATCAGGTCAAGCAAACCACCCACGTCTTCAATCGCCGCTTCGCGGATCAGTTCGAATTGCTCTTGCGCCACCAATGTCCCGCCACCGTGGCGAGTGAACAGCTCGGTGAGCAGTGCGCCATCTTCGGCATAGCTGACGATATGGCTACGCGCCACGCCGCCACGACAGGCGTCGGCTGCCGCTTCTAGTAACTCCGCCTGATAATCGCTGCCCAAGCGTTTCATGTGCGCAGGCACTTGTTGTGGCCGCAGCTCACGTACCAAGGTGCCATTCTCGTCGAGCAAGCCCGATTCAGCCCCAAACAGCAGCAACTTGTCGGCTTCCAGATCTATGGCGGCGCGGGTTGCGACGTCTTCGCAAGCCAGGTTGAAAATTTCCCCGGTCGGCGAATAGCCCAACGGTGACAACAGCACGATTGAGCGCTCGTCCAGCAGGCGATTGATGCCCTTGCGATCAACCCGACGGACTTCGCCAGTGTGGTGATAGTCCACGCCATCGAGCACGCCAATTGGCCGCGCTGTTACCAGGTTGCCGCTCGCCACCCGCAGGCGCGAGCCCTGCATGGGCGAAGACGCCATGTCCATCGACAGCCGTGCCTCAATCGCAATACGCAATTGGCCCACGGCGTCGATCACACACTCCAGCGTCGGCGCGTCGGTAATGCGCATGCCTTGGTGGTAATGCGGGGTCAAGCCACGCGCTTCAAGCCGACTTTCGATTTGCGGGCGTGAACCATGAACCAGCACCAACCGCACTCCCAAGCTGTGCAGCAGCACCAAGTCGTGAACGATATTGCCAAAATTGGGATGTTCTACACCGTCGCCGGGGAGCATAACCACGAACGTGCAATCGCGATGGGCATTGATGTAAGGGGACGCGTGACGCAACCAGTTAACGTAATCGTGCATAACCAAAGCCTGTAAAAAGTGAGCCGCCTAAAAAGGGCAAAAACAAAAAACGCACAACGGGCTGGTGGTTATCGTCGAAACATAAGTGGCGGCACGCGTGCTCTCCTTGTGTGTACGGGGCTGGCCGGACGTAATTTACTGGGCCGGACGCAGGCAATAGTGTTCGATCAGTTGGCTTAGTAGACGCACTGTCGGCTGCAAACGTGACATTTCGAGGTATTCCCCCGGCTGATGCGCGCAAGCAATGTCGCCAGGGCCTAGCACCAGGGTTTCGCAGCCAAGGCGCTGAAGATAAGGTGCTTCAGTGCCAAACGCCACTGCTTCAGCCCGATGCCCGGTGAGACGCTCAGCCACTCGCACCAGTTCAGCATCAGCCGCCTGTTCAAACGGTGGCACGCCGGGCGCGATCGGGGCGAAGTCAATTTTCACTTGATGCTGCTCCGCCAAGGGCGCGAGCTTACTGCGAATGATTGCACGCAGTGCGTTCGGGTCCATCCCCGGCAAAGGTCGCAGATCGAATTCGAGCGAACACTGGCCGCAAATCCGATTCGGGTTGTCACCGCCATGAATACAACCAAAATTCAGGGTCGGCTGCGGCACGCTGAATTGCGGGTTGCGGTACTCCTGTAGCCATTGTTGGCGCAGACTTTTTAACTCACTGATTGCATCGTGCATCGCATCGAGGGCGCTGTGGCCAAGGCTTGGGTCGGATGAATGACCGCTGCGCCCCAGAATATCGATACGCTCCATCATCACGCCTTTGTGCATGCGAATCGGCTTAAGCCCTGTGGGCTCACCAATCACGGCAGCACGCCCCAACGGCCGCCCAGCCTCGGCCAAAGCTCGGGCACCGGCCATCGAGGTCTCTTCGTCGCAGGTCGCCAGAATCAACAAGGGCTGCTTGAACGGTTGATCGAGCAGCGGGCGCACCGCTTCAATGACCAACGCGAAAAAGCCTTTCATGTCGCAGCTGCCCAGGCCAACCCAACGGTTATCCACTTCGGTGAGTTTGAGCGGATCGGTCTGCCACAACGCTTCGTCGTAAGGCACGGTGTCGCTGTGACCTGCAAGCACCAAGCCGCCGGGGCCGCTGCCCATGCTGGCGAGCAAATTGAACTTACCGGGGCTGACCTGCTGAATGTCGCAGCTAAAACCCAGTTCACTGAGCCAGCCGGCCAGTAGATCAATAACCCCGCGATTGGATTGGTCCAACTGCGGCTGGGTGCAACTGACCGACGGCATGCCGATCAGCGCAGCGAATTGCTCTTTCATGGAAGGTAAAGGCATGCGCTGACTTCCTGTTAGCTGGGCGAGGCCCATCATAGAGCCATCTGAGTGGCAGAATAAACCCGTGCGACGCGCCGGGGCGGCGAGTCCTGTACACTGCACGGCCTTGGCAGCCACACTTTTTCCCGGCTGCGCAACCGTTCCTGGATTTTCCGGCCATGCAAAAAGAAACCGAAATTAAACTGCGCGTCAGCCGCGAAACCCTCGCCGCCTTGCGCGAGCACCCGCTGCTGAAAAAGCGCAACAAAAGTGGCTGGGAAAGCCGTGAGTTGTTGAACCAGTATTTCGACACGCCTGAGCGCGATCTGGCCAAAGCCAAAGTGGCCCTGCGTTTGCGTCGCGACGGCGAAGAGGTGATTCAAACCCTCAAAACTCGCGGCCAAAGCATTGCTGGGCTTTCGGAACGTAATGAATACGACTGGAAGCTGCCTAAAGCCAAGCTGGACACCAAACTCCTGAGCGGCGAATGCTGGCCTGAAGAGTTGGCCGAGCTGGACAAAAAAGCTCTCAAGCCAATCTTCACTACCGATTTTGTCCGCGAACGCGCTGAAATCTCGTGGGGCCGGGGCAAAACCAAAGTCGTGATCGAAGCGGCTCTGGACTTGGGCCACGTCATTGCTGGCAAGCAGAAAGAAGAAATCTGCGAGCTGGAGCTGGAGCTGCGCGAAGGCGAGCCGTCCGCACTGCTGGAACTGGCCGCAGAGCTGGCTGAAAAACTGGCCCTGATGCCGTGTGATATCAGCAAGGCTGAGCGCGGCTATCGCCTATTTGATGCCAACAGCTACGCGGTCAACCTGCCCGCTCCCGTGCTGACACCCGAAACCCCTCTGGACGATGCTTTTACTGCACTGGCTTGGCACTTGCTGGGTAACAGCCAGCGTTTGGCCGAGCAGTATCGCTTCAATGGTCACTGGCGCTTGCTGCAAGACTGGGTGCAGCAACTGATTGACCTGCGTGCCTTGGTCAGCAGCCTGGGCCAAGCCGCACCTCGCCCGTCGACTCACGACTTGCGAGTAGCCCTCGACGCCTTGCTTGAAGACTGGCGCCCGATGGTGCAAGCCGGTCAGGACGACGAAGACGTGCGCAAAGCCGCCCCTGAGCAATTCCTTGAAGAGTTGGAAGACCCACGTTGGGGCCAGTTCTCGCTGAACACCTCGCGCTGGTTGATGGCCCGCAGCTGGACTGTCGATCGTGGCACTACTCGTGGCAATCGCCAGGGCGCGGCTCAATTGGCCAGTTGGCTACCGCGTTTGCTGTCTGACGAAGCGATTGCCCTGCGCTTGAATCGCTACCAGCAGCAACCTGAAGATTTGGCCGAGCAACTGCCGCGCATTGAGCGCATTCAGGCCTGGTTGCGCCTGGCTCGCAACGTGCTGGAAATCCCGGAAGTTGATCGTTTGTATGGCGAGATGAACAAGCTGCAGGACTTGGCTAACCTGCCAATCACTGACGATGCCGAACACAACGACCAATTGCTTAACGCTCGTAAGCAACAAGCCATTGCGGTGTACCAGAACCGCGCCTGGAAAACCCTGCTGCGCGCTTAAGTGCGCAGCCTGCGCCCCTCAGCACTCGCTGAGGGGCGTGGACGGTTTATTTCGTGCCTTTGGGCATGTCCGCATCTGGCGTTCGCCAAATCAAGCGTGTGGTGTCATAGCCCTGCTGTTGAGCCTTGCTGAGCAACTCGTCACGGGTTTGCTGATCAATCTGCGGCTTACGGGACAACAACCACAGATAGCGGCGGTCGGGGTTACCCACCAACGCTGTGCTGTAGTCATCGCCAAGGTACAACACCCAGTAATGACCTTTGGTCACGCCCGGCAACAAGGTCGACACCCAGTTATCGAACTCAACCCACAATTTGTCGGTTTTACCCGGCACTTGCGGGCTGGCGGTGCCTTTAGCTTCTTGCCACTCACCTTCTGCATCACGGCAACGGTTCAGGACAGCAACATTGCCATCGGGCTTAAGAGTGTACTGAGCTTCGGACTGCACACAATCGCGCTGCCAAAACATCGGTAATCGAGCCTGCTCGTACCAAGTGCCTTGATAACGTTTTAGATCAACGTTCTCGACGGTTTTGGGCGCTAGCGCATCGCTGCCCGAACTGGAACAGCCAGCCAGCACCAGAGCTGCCCCCAAGCCAACTAAAAGACGCTTCATTGCATGCACTCCTGATTCGCCTTACTTCAAGCCCTGGCCCGAGAACATCAACACTTTATCGCCTGCATATTGCACGCTGATAAAGCTGTTTTTATCGCCCCAGGTGCAGCTCGACATGCCCAACGCACCCGAACAATCAGTTGGACTGCCCAGCAGCTTTTCAACCTCGGCCTTGGGCATGCCCGCCGACAGTTTTGAGTAGTTTTCTTGATTGACCTTGCTGCAAGCCGCCAGCAATACACAGAACGACAACAACGCCAAAGAACGCAACTTCATGGAAAAGCTCCTGAATGGGAAAGTCGGCATCGCTGCCTGATGTGAGCTTAGAAGAGAAAAGCGCGGGGTGGTTCCCAAGGGCTGGGGAGATTTGTTTGGCGGGGAGGTGGGCAATGACGCTGAACCAGTCGTCGCTGTCGCAGGCTGCGATCGGGCCTTGGGCCCGCGCTTTAATAAGCAAAGGGCCTGTGGCCCTTACCCCAGCCTGCGGCAGCGACTACCGTTTTTGATGTTTACTCGTTGTGGTACGAGGTAATGCGCGCCACTTCTTCTTTCGAACCCAAGAAAACCGCTACACGCTGGTGCAGGCCTTCAGGCTGGATGTCGAGGATGCGCTGGTGGCCGTCAGTGGATGCGCCGCCAGCCTGCTCCACCAAGAACGACATCGGGTTGGCTTCGTACATCAAGCGCAGTTTGCCCGGCTTGGACGGCTCGCGGCTGTCACGTGGGTACATGAACAAACCACCACGGGTCAGGATGCGATGCACGTCGGCAACCATCGCGGCAATCCAGCGCATATTGAAGTTCTTCTTCAACGGGCCTTCTTCGCCAGCCAGCAGTTCGTCAACATAGCGCTGTACCGGCGCTTCCCAGTGACGCTGATTGGACATGTTGATGGCGAATTCCTGGGTGGTCTCAGGAATGGTGATGTTTTCGTGGGTCAGTACGAAGCTGCCCATTTCACGGTCCAGCGTGAAGCCTTTAACGCCATCGCCCAAAGTCAGCACCAGCATGGTTTGCGGGCCGTAGATCGCGTAACCGGCTGCGACTTGAGTGGTGCCCGGTTGCAGGAAAGCTTTCTCGCCCAGGTCGCCGTTCTCAGCCAAGTGGCCTTGGGGGCAACGCAACACTGAGAAGATAGTGCCGACCGGTGCGTTGATGTCGATGTTCGACGAACCGTCCAGTGGGTCGAATACCAACAGGTACGCGCCTTTAGGGTATTTACCCGGGATCTGGTAGGCGTTGTCCATTTCTTCGGACGCCATACCGGCCAAGTGACCGCCCCACTCGTTGGCTTCGAGCAAGATGTCGTTAGAGATCACGTCGAGTTTCTTTTGCACTTCGCCTTGCACGTTTTCGGTGCCCATGCTGCCCAGAACACCACCCAAGGCGCCTTTGGACACGGCGTGGCTGATCTCTTTGCAAGCACGCGCCACCACTTCGATGAGGAAACGCAAATCAGCAGGCGTGTTGTTGCTGCGGGTCTGCTCGATCAAATAGCGACTCAGGGTAACGCGGGACATGTAAGGCTCCGAACAAGGGGGAGGGGGCAAAAAACCCGCGCAGTTTAACGCGTGTTGCCGTGCAAATCTTCTAATCAGACTCAGATCCGACAGAGCGGGTTCAGTTGCCGATTAAAAACCTTCAAACCCGTAGTCGTTGTCGCAGGCTGCGGCAGCGACTACAAAGGGTGGTTTGCTACAACGCCTTCCAGATATCTGTCGAGTATTCACGAATGGTTCTGTCTGAAGAGAACCAGCCCATGCGCGCTGTATTAAGCACTGCCGAGCGCCACCAGCCGTCTTTGTCGTGCCACAACTGCTCAACACGCATTTGCGCGTCCCAATAGGCCTCAAAGTCAGCGCACACCAAAAAGCGGTCGTACTCGATCAATGAGTCCACCAACCCGGTATAGCGCGCCGGATCGTCGTGGGAGAACACCCCGCCGCGAATCGCCTGCAAAACGTCATTAAGACGATGTGAAGCCGCTACATCGGCTGCCGCATTAAATTCGCCATTACGTTTGCGGGCCTCAACCTGCTGCGAGCTGAGGCCAAAAATAAACATGTGTTCTGCCCCCACCCGCTCCGACATTTCAACGTTGGCGCCGTCCATCGTGCCAATGGTCAACGCGCCGTTAAGGCCAAATTTCATGTTGCTGGTGCCCGAAGCTTCATAGCCCGCAGTGGATATCTGCTCGGACAAGTCTGCCGCCGGGATGATGCTTTCAGCCAAGCTGACGTTGTAGTTGGGGATAAACACCACTTTGAGCAAGCCACGCACGGTGGGGTCGTTATTAACCGTGCGTGCAATGTCATTGGCCAGTTTGATGATGAGCTTGGCCTGCTCGTAACTGGCCGCCGCCTTGCCTGCAAATATTTTTACCCGCGGCACCCAGTGATTACCCGGCTCAGCACGTATGGCCTGATACAACGCCACGGTGTGCAGCAGGTTAAGCAATTGGCGCTTGTATTCATGGATGCGTTTGACCTGAACATCGAACATCGCCTCTGGGTTGACCACGATACCTAGACGCTCATAAATCAACGCCGCCAGGGTGCATTTGCTCTGCAGGCGCTGCTCGGCGAATTGTTTGCGAAAATCTGCCCGTTCGGCAAAAGGCTCCAAATTGATCAATTTGTGCTCAGTTTGATCGAGCACATCAGGCCCTAACGCGCCCACCAACATTGCGGTCAACGGCGGGTTTGCCTGAAACAGCCAGCGGCGGAAGGTGATGCCGTTGGTCTTGTTGTTGATGCGCTCTGGATAGAGCTTGTGCAGTTCGGCAAATACCGTGCTGCGCATCAACTGGGTGTGCAGCGCAGACACGCCGTTGACGCTGTGCGAACCCAGAAACGCCAAGTTGCCCATACGCACGCGACGACCGTTATCTTCCTCAATCAGCGACACCGCCCGCAGCACATCAAAGTCATGCACACCCTTGCCGCGCAGGGCATCAATGTGATGGCCGTTGATCAAATAGATGATCTGCATATGGCGCGGCAGCAAACGCTCCATCAACGCTACCGGCCAGGTTTCGAGCGCCTCAGGAAGCAAAGTGTGGTTGGTGTACGACAGCGTTTGTACGGTGACTTGCCACGCGACAGCCCACTCAATGCCCTGCTCATCGACCAGGATCCGCATCAGCTCAGCTACAGCAATCGAGGGGTGGGTGTCGTTCAGTTGGATCGACACGTGTTCAGCCAGATTCAGCAGTGTGTCGTGTACGAGCAAGTGCCTGCGCAGCAAATCCTGCAATGAGGCCGAGACAAAGAAGAACTCTTGTCGCAAACGCAGCTCTTGGCCTGCCTCGTTACTGTCTGCCGGGTACAACACGCGAGAAATACTCTCGGCACGTACCACTTCGGACACGGCCCCTAAATGGTCGCCTGCATTAAAGCGCCCCAAGTTCAGATCATGCAGCGCCCTCGCCCGCCACAAGCGCAAGGTGTTCACACTCGCACCCCGCCAGCCCACCACGGGGGTGTCATACGCAATGGCTCGTACAGTCTCGTTGGGCCACCACACTTGCCGTGACTGACCATGCTCATCTTGCTTGGTCTCAACCGAGCCGCCAAAACCGATGGAGTACAACACTTCGGCGCGCTCAAACTCCCACGGGTTACCGAAGTCCAGCCAGTTCTCGGTTTGCTCCTGCTGCCAGCCATCGACAATGCTCTGACGAAACAGCCCGTGCTCATATCGAATGCCATAGCCGTGTGCGGCAATCCCCAGAGTCGACATGCTTTCCATAAAACATGCAGCCAAGCGCCCCAGCCCGCCATTGCCCAGCGCCGCATCGGGTTCCAGCAGGCGAATGCGCTCCAGATCCACCCCGAGGTCAGTCAGCGCCTCACGCGCCACCTCCAGCAGCCCCAGATTACTCAGGCTGTCGTACAACAGGCGGCCAATCAGAAACTCCAGCGACAGGTAGTACACCCGCTTCTGGTCTTTGCGGTAGATCTGGCGTGTGTGATCCATCCAATGCTCGACCATATGGTCGCGGGCGGCCAAAGCAATGGCTTCGAACCAGTCGTGATCAAACGCGTGTTCCGGGTCTTTACCCACCGCGTAGGTCAGTTTGGCTAGTACCGCGGCACGAAAGTCCGCTACCTGCGCGTCATGAACAAGCGGTTCCTGAGACATCGTTACGACCTCAAGCAAGATGGAGCGATTTGAAGAACGAGATGATTGAGCCTAGACGGTTCGACAGAAAGGCAAAGCCGGGATTCGAGGTTTTTTTATGAAACTGAAGACGGTGCAAAGACAGCCGCTATGCCCCAAAACGAGGCATGCCGAGCTTTGTAAACCTTCTCATGTGCAATTGAGCAAAAAACCGTCAAATGGTTGTTCACACATTCTTCAACCCCGGTATGATCGCGCGCCCTGATGCACGCTGGAATATAAGCCTTGATGAAGTCCAACCTGATCGCCGCCGCGGAAATCGACCGTCTCGATACCTGGGCCAAATACACCGCGCCCATGTGCGGCTCCTGCATTTCCAGCTGCTGCACCTTGCCGGTTGAGGTCAAAGTCAAAGACCTGATCCGCATCGGCCTGGTCGATGAGTTCGAACTGGGCGACCCGCCAAAGAACATCGCCAAGCGTTTGCAAAAAGAAGGCATCGTGGAGCGCTTCAACCAGAAGTCCGGGATTTTCACTTTGCAGCGTATGAGCAATAACGACTGCTTGTACCTGGATCGCAAATCACGCATGTGCACCATCTACGACAAACGCCCCGATACCTGCCGCAACCACCCACGCGTGGGCCCGCGCCCAGGTTATTGTGCCTACGTGCCCAAAGCGGTCGAGCGCAAAAGCAGCGGCGTCAAGATGATGGATTTTTAAAACAACGACGCCGCGTGTAGGCATTGCGGTGGGTCAGACACTCGGGGCTGTCAGGTTTACGGACGCTGCGCGCCCGATCGCAGCCTTCGTTCCTCGTCAGCTCCTACGTAGACCAGGGTGATGCCCTCGTGGGAGCT